>JANYAW010000411.1 GCA_025361105.1 Rhodocyclaceae bacterium
CAATAGCAGTGGCACCCTGGTGAGCCGCACGAACTACGAGCCTTATGGCATGACGGTGGCGGGCAGCGCAACGCCAACCATCGGCTTCACCGGGCATGTCAATGATGCCGATACCGGGCTGACTTACATGCAGCAGCGCTATTACGATCCCTTGGCGGGGAGATTCTTAAGTGAAGACCCGGTGCTGACGGATGCCAATTCGGGGGCATCATTTAATCGCTATGTCTATGCCAACAATAATCCTTATCGGTTTGTGGATCCGGATGGGCGGGAAACCAATCCAATTTCAGGTGGCTCTGGGATTTCTGATGATCAGATACGGACGAATTCAGATAATCCGAATGTAGGTAGATTCGGAAATACTCGTACGACGGAAGATGGGAAACAAAAATTTCATGGAGGGGTTGACCTAACTGCGCGCGCGGGTACACCTATGGTGGCGCCAATTTCGGGGACGGTACTAGTATTGAAAATGCATAAAGAGCTCGGCAATGCTGTATTTATCCGCGTCAAAGTGAATGGAGTTAATAAGGAAATATCCGTCGCTCATATGAGTGATGTAAGCGTAAAAAGCGGTGATAAAGTCACCGAGGGGCAGCCGATTGGCTCAAGCGGGAACACCGGTAACGCCAGCAGCATGCCAGCCGATGAAGAGCACACGCATGTGCAGGTAAAGATCAACGGCCAGGCCGTGGACCCTCAAAAACATTTTAATGACAACCCACCCCCACCTCCACCTCCACCTCCACCAGTCAAAGAACCTCAACAATGAGCATCGAAAAGTGTCGCAATTATGGTCCTCTCAAGAAAAAGGAAAGCTTATGAGTTTTTGGAGCAACAAGAACCAAACTCAAGCTCTGCTTGTCCAGTTGCCACTAATGTTTTTCTGTCTTGTCGGATCGGCACATGGGGCCTGTGGCGTGAGCCGCACTAGCGATACCGTGGTTGCCTTTGACGTTGCCCCGAGAGGGCAAATCGTGGCTGAAGTGCTTCTAAAACCAGCCCGAATTTGCCTTCATCGAGCGAACACGTTTAGGGTTCTCCCGTTGCCAAAGATCGACAGAATTGAGCGCATTGGGGACATCCGGGCCAATCCGAAGATCGAGTTTTCACCAAGCGGGAAATTTTTTGCATTGAGTTTCCATGCCGGAGAATCAGAGCATGTGCTGCAAATCTACAGCTCAGCAACTGGCGCCCAGATATTCGAAGATTTGCATGGAGGATTTGACTGGGTGGACGATCTAAATATTCTCATGGTGCCGCAGGTTGAGTTTGGAGAACTGCCTACTAGCGGGGGGCTGAAGCGAGTCGACGTGCAAACAGGGAAGAGATCGTCCTTGTGTAAAAAAATTGGCTTCCTAGGCACCATTAGTGTGCGGGGTAGAAAGGTCATTGCGCACATCATGACTAGCTCAGACGAGACTGAGGCTGACAGATCTGTGATCGCTCTAGTAGATATCAAAAGTTGTTCGGTTGTGGCTGAATATCCTCAGGAGGCTGTCTGGAATCGGGACTAAAGAGTGAGGGTGAGATTAATCTCGTTAGTAGGCGCTGGTAGCACGCCGTCAACTGCCAGGTTGGATGCTGACAAAGTTGCCAGCTTCAGCTACGGCAATGGCACCAGCCACACCTTGACCCAAAACCTGCGCGGCCTGCCCAATCTGAGCCTGGATGACGACGTGTTGCAAGTCTGACCTGCCTCTGGAAATTCAGGCCAAAGTGATCCAAAGATCATGGCTACAGAAGTTACTTCGCCTGTGGCGGTCGATACACAAAACGCCAATCAGCGTAGAGTGCCTTGCCTTCGAGGTCCGTGAATCGGTCCGTGACAAACCAAAAGCGAATATCGTGTTGATTTAGTAAAAATAGACATCAAAGATTTTCCGGCTCACGCACAAGAAATATCGGGCTTGGTGACGGAGTGGTTACATCTATCAATGACCATTTTTGACGAGCATCAAGTACGGAAACAATCGCCTGCGTCGCATCATTGATTGACATGCAACAGTAATCAGCGTCAGGATGACCTTCCAGTTTTGACAAACAAATGTTTCTTAGTCGCGGCCTCTGGATTCCGGCCTCCGCCGGAATGACGAAGTGAGTTGGCGAGCGTGGACTATGCGCTCAACCGCATTGCAATTCTCGGACGATCGACACCCACCAGCTTCCCCTGCTGAGCCGCCGAGTTTCGTAGTCTCGACACGGGAATTCCAGTCGCGTTGTCCGAGCGGTTTCATCGCGAGTTTAGCGACTGGCCGTGTCGAGGCTACGAAACTCGGGTAGCCCGCAGGGCCGGGGAAGGGGGCGCGTTTCTTTGGTTCTATTCTTGGCGCGCAGCAAGAAAGAACTCGGCTGTCGGGCCGAGACCCGACTCGGAAGTTGAACGATCAACGATGCTTATCGGATACCCACACAACAAAACAACGGCGTGTTGTCAGCACCAACTGACAAACCCTATATCTTCAACTCCCCACGCTGCGGCACACGAATAAGGTCAACCATTTCAGTATGGCGTGTCTCAGGTGGCGCGGTGAGTAAGCTGCCGACTATCAAACCAAGAAAACCGATCGGTACGCCAAATACACCCGCCGCAATAGGCTTAATGTCAAACCACAACGGCGCATTGATGCCAAATGCTTCGGTGCAGACAATCATGTAATACAAGGTGACGCACAGGCCAAGGCTCATCCCGATTACTGCACCGGCACGATTGGCGCGTTTCCAAAATATGCCGCAGACCAAGACCGGAAACAAAGCCGATGCGGCGAGCGAAAATGCGGCGCCGACGAGTAGCAATATGCTGCCGGGTTTTAGTGAAGTGATGTAGGCGGCGAGTACCGCGACGATGAGTAAAACAATTTTTGAGACTACCAAGCGCCGCGTCGCGGGGGCATCCGGTGTCAGCATTTTGTAATAGACATCATGCGAAAGTGCGCTGGCGATGGTTAGCAACAAACCATCGGCGGTCGACAGCGCTGCCGCCAAACCACCTGCCGCGACCAGACCGGTGATGACATAGGGCAGGCCGCCAATTTCTGGCGTGGCGAGCACCACGATATCGCCACCGATAAAAATCTCGGCGCGTTGGACGATGCCATCGAGGTTCACGTCCTGCACGAACAACAAGGTTTTATCCACGGCTTGCCAATTGCTGACCCACGCGGGCAATTGCGAAAAGCTCGAACCGACGAGGTTGTTATAGATCTCATACTTGACCAAGATCGCCAGCGCCGGCGCGGTCAAGTAGAGCGCAAGGATGAAAAATAGCGACCAGAATACCGATTGACGGGCATCGCGCACCGTAGTGGTGGTGTAGTAGCGGGTCAGGATGTGCGGCAACGCGGCAGTGCCGAGCATCAGGCAAAAAACCAAGGCAACAAAATTTCTCCGTGCACTATTGCGTTCCGCCGCGCTATCGCCGGGGAAGGCTTGCGCATGGGGCTTGACCGGCAGCGCACTATTGAGATTGTCAGCCTTTTGGCGGGTCCACAATTGCGTCGCCGCCGCTTCATCTGACGGGAAAAGATTGAGCTCGCGTTCGGCAAGATCAATCGCATGAAAATCCAATTCCTGCGCGGCACGCAAGCCGGCGAGTTTCGCTTCAAGTTTCATTTTCTCGCGACTTAAGTAGACCGCGCCGCGCGCTTGCAGGGCAGTCAGCCGCGCATCAAAAGCGGCTGCGCGTTCACTGAAAATTTTCCGCACCGCTGCCTCGGCTGCGCCTTTGACTGTGGTCGGATCATTGAACTGGCGCTCCAGCTCAGTGACTTTCGGCAAGGCTATGGTGTAGGCGGAAATTTGGGGGATGGGATTGCCGGTATGTTTGACCGACAGCCACACCACCGGAATCATGTAGGCGATGATCAAAATTATGCATTGTGCAACTTGCGTCCAGGTCACGGCTTTCATGCCGCCGAGAAACGAGCACACCAAAATGCCAGCCAAGCCGACAAATACACCTATCGTAAATTCAAGTCCGGTGAGTCGACTGGTGATTAGGCCGATGCCATAAATCTGCGCGATGACGTACGTCAGTGAACACAAAATGGTGGCCAATACGGCAATCAAGCGCGGCCAGTTTCCGCCGTAGCGTGCGCCAATAAAATCAGGAATCGTGAACTCACCAAAGCGTCGCAAATACGGCGCGAGGCACAGCGCGACCAAGCAATATCCGCCCGTCCAACCCATGATGTAAGCCAAGCCTTCGTGGCCTGCGTGATACAGCGTGCCGGCCAAACCGATGAAACTTGCTGCCGACATCCAATCAGCGGCGGTCGCCATACCGTTGAACAACGCGGGCACACGGCGTCCGGCAACGTAGTATTCGGTCACGTCGGAAGTCTTGGCCAGAAAGCCAATTCCGGCGTAGAGCACGATGGTGGAAAAGAGAAACAAGTAACCCAGAAAATGATTGGGCACACCCATCCACTCCAGCACGCCAACAAAAACAATGAAGCCGATTACCCCTATCGTATATAAGCTGTAGGCGCCTACCAAGCGCGCAAAGAAATGGCTTTTATCGGTGTCAGAGAAAAGTGTCATCGCTCGACCGTTTCAGTAGATTGTTCCAGTTCGTCATCGAGCCGCTGCATTCGGTATGCATAGAAAGCAATGATCATCAAGAAAATAATTAAGGCGCCTTGTGCGCCCATGTAGTAACCCAGTGGACCGATCAGATTGATGGTGTTGAGCTCGTCAGCAAACCAAATCACACCCAATGTGACAAACAACCAGAGGCACAGCAAACCACCGGTCAGCCGTAGTGTGCTAGTCCAATAAATTCGTTGCGCTTGGTTCGGTTTCATGCAATTGAAATATTAAGTTCGGCGCGCTAATCAGGGCGTAAATCCAGCGGTGCCAGTGCGCCACCGCGACGCACGAAACTCACTCGAAACAAGCACCCACCCGCATCGCCACTATGCAACTCGACGCTGGCGCGATGTCGATCAGCGATTTCCTGCACGATGGGCAGACCCAGACCGCTGCCACTTTCGGCATTGCCAAGTACACGATAAAAGCGCTCAAAGACTTTGCTGCGCTCAGCCTCGGGAATTCCTGCGCCGGTGTCCTCAACTTCCAAAACCAAAAACTCCGTTGCGCGTAAACGGACGGTAACGCGACCACCGCGTGGCGTGTATTTGATAGCGTTATCGATGAGGTTGGAAAGCAGTTCGCGCAAGAGCAGCGGCACGCCTTCAGTCATGTGCGGCCACTCGCCGCATTCAAATGCCAAATCAATTTCCTTGGCCATCGCCCGCTCGGCCCATTCAATCGTGACCGCCCGCGCTAGCGCACGCAGGTCACAGGGCTCGACGCGATGCAGCTTGTCGTGACTGGATTCTGTGCGCGCCAGCGTGAGCAGTTGCTTGGTCAAATGCGCGGCGCGGTCGGTGCTCTGCGCGATCAATCGCATGGATTCTTGCAAGCGCACCGGATCGAGCTCGTCCGCCGCCAAATCGGCCTGCATTTTAAGGCCGGTGAGCGGCGTGCGCAGCTGGTGTGCGGCATCGGCGATAAAGCGTTGCTGCGCTTCAAGATTGACTTCAAGGCGCCGCATCATTTCATTGAGCGAGAGCAATAAAGGTCGCACTTCTTCCGGTGCTTGCTCAGCAGCCAGTGGCGACAAATCACCAGGGCGTCTACCCGCAATTCGCTCACGCAAACGGCGCAGAGGTTGTAAGCCGCGGGTGAGTCCAAGATAGGAAAGAATCGCCACCAAGGGAATCAAAGCGAACTGTGGCAGCAATACGCCGCGAATAATGCGCGAGACCAAAGCCTCACGTTCATTACGCGTTTCAGCCACCTGCACGACAATCACTTGACTATCCGACGGCACGCCCACCCGCACTGTGCGATAGGCCACCCGCACCGCCTCACCGCCCACTACGTCATCGCGCAGGAGCACATTTTTACTCAACAGCGACAGCGAATCATCGGTGAGCGGAATGTCTGCGGTGCCGATATCGTAGGCGAGTGGCAAAGTGGGCACTGCGCGATCCATCGGTGCAGCGCCCGGAAAATCTTCGACAAATCCTGCACTCGGCAGCGGTAGCGGATTTTTTATTTTTTGTGGTGCGCTGCTCAGGCGAAAGAAACGGCTGTCGACACCATTACCGGTCAGCATCAATTGCGCGGAATGCGGCAATTGATTCGGCAAGGGTAAGGAGGCGCTCTCGACGATACGACTGACAACTTGCACCGTTTCTATCAATGCGGCGTCGTAGGGTTGGTCGGCAATCTGGTGCGCATAATGGTTGGTCAATGCAATTGAAATCGGCCACAGCAACAGCAGTGGCGCCAACATCCAATCGAGAATTTCAAGGAACAAGGAATTTGGTTCGTGTTCAGCGCTCGTCCCGCCAAAGAGACTGGAGAGTGAGCCGGGCCAGCGCAAAATTCGACCGACTGCCGACATCGGTTCAGTCCGACGAACTACCAGCAGCAGGTTTTTGCAGGCAATAACCCAAGCCGCGCAGCGTCGTAATCAACACACCACCCGGTTCCAGCTTTTTGCGCAAGCGATGGATGTAAACCTCAATGGCATTGGCACTAACTTCTTCACCCCAACCGCATAATTGTTCGACTAATTGGTCTTTGCTGACCACGCGTCCGGCGCGCAGTAAAAGCACTTCAAGCAAGACCAACTCACGTGCCGAGAGTTCCAATAATTCGCCATTCATGCGTGCCACGCGCTCGACTTGGCTGTAACTCAATGGCCCCACCGATATGCCGGTTGGATTGCCGGTACCACGCCGAACCAACGCGCGAATTCGTGCCTCAAGCTCGGCCAATGCAAAGGGCTTGGTCAGGTAATCATCGGCCCCCGCGTCAAGTCCGGCAACCCGATCTTGCAAGCCGTCTTGCGCTGTCAAGATCAACACCGGCACCGCATTTTTGCGCGCCCGCAGTCGGCGCAATACATCCAGCCCGGACATTTTTGGCAGACCCAAATCAAGCACCAACAAATCAAACTGTGCACTTGCCAAAGCGGCATCCGCTTCGGTACCACTAGCGACGTGGTCAACCGCACAGCCGGATTTTTTCAGCGCATGGACGAGGCCATCGGCAATCACTGGATCATCTTCGGCAATCAAAATTCTCATGAGCGTTCGATACCGGTTGCGCGGGTTCGGTTGATTCTAAGTGAATGTTGCACTATCGTCGCAAATCACCAATGGATTTTGCCCGCTGAGTTTTTGCCGTTTTCGTCTGCGTTAATATTCCCCATCGCTGCATACTTGCGCCCTATCTTGATGATGAAAAAATGAGGAGTTCAAACCATGAATAAAGCTTCTATTACGTGCATTGCTGCAGCGATTTCGCTGGCCTTGTGCAGCAATGCCTTCGCTCTTGGCACGCCAAAACCTGAGACACGCAATCGCGCTGAAATCCCGGCCGAGTATCGCTGGGACTTCTCGCTGATTTATCCCAATTGGGAAGCATGGGAAGCGGGGATGAAAACGCTGGACGGCAAGATTGATGAAATCGCCAAGTTGCAAGGGAGCCTGAAAAAAGGTCCGGCTGCGGTGCTGGCGTATTACCAAATGAGCGACGAGATAGGCAAATTGCTGGAGCGCACGCACGCCTACCCACGTTTGCAACGCGATGTCGATACGCGCAATCAGGAAATCTCTGGCAAGTATCAACGCGTCAATACGCTGCTTGCCAAGCTTGGTACAGCCACTGCGTGGGTAACTCCAGAACTCATTGCCGTGCCTGAAGCGACGATGAAGGCATGGATTAAAAAGACACCGGCATTGAAGATTTACGAATTCCCCATCATGGACAACTATCGCCAGCAAAAACACGTGCTCGATAAAAAAGGCGAGACGCTGATGTCACTATCGGCGCGCTTCTCTGGCACGCCGACATCGACCTTCCAAGAGCTATCAACTTCCGACATTAAATTCCCCAAAATAACTTTGTCGGACGGCAAAGAAATAACGCTCACACCGGGAAATTATCAAGGCCTTTTGGCGACCAACTACAACCAGGCGGATCGTGCAAAAGCATTTGAGGCTTACCTCAATACCTACGCCGCCACCACCAACACTTACGCTGCAATTTACAACGGCATCATGCAGCGCGGTTGGTTCAAAGCGCAGGCGCGCAATTACCCAACAACGCTGGATGCGGCACTCGACGGCAATGACATTCCGTCATCCGTGGTGACTACGCTGATCGAAGCGGTACGCGCCGGCACCAAACCTTTGCAACGCTACATGAACTTGCGCAAGAAATTGCTCAAGCTCAACTCTTATCATTTGTATGACGGATCAATACCAATCTACAAAACCGACAAGACTTTCCCCTTCGCCGATTCACGCGATATGGCCATCGCTTCGGTCGCTCCGTTGGGCGCAGACTACGCGGCGAAATACAAAAAATTCATGACTGGCAGGCAAGTCGACGTGTACGAAAACGATGGCAAAAGCGCCGGCGCCTACGTCAGCTCGGTGTATGGCGTTGGCCCGTATTTGAAGTTGAATCACAACGACACTCAAGGCGGCATGTTTACGCTGGCGCACGAAGGTGGCCACGCTTTGCACACAATTTTGGCGATGGAAAATCAACCTTACATCACGGCTGATTACACTATTTTTGTGGCCGAAGTCGCGTCCACCATCAACGAGCGATTCTTGTTGAATCAACTCTTGCAAACTACCACTGATCCGAAAGAGCGCTTCTTGCTTTTGCAACACGCAGTCGATTCCATCGTCGGCACTTTTTACACACAAGTCTTGTTTGCCGACTACGAATTGCAAGCACATAAATTGGTTGAGCAAGGCAAACCGGTTACCGCGCAGGTACTCAACGGAATTTATCTCGGCTTGCTCAAAGACTATTACGGCGACTCGGTGGCGACGGATGATTTATACAAGTACACGTGGTCACGCATTCCACATTTCTTCAATTCGCCCTACTACGTTTATCAGTACGCCACCTGCTTTGCTTCGTCAGCCAAGCTCTACAAAGACATGACCACGCCGGACGCCAAAGCCAACGCTGCAGCCACCGAACGCTACTTGAATTTGCTCAAGAGTGGCGGCAACGATCACCCGATGAAGCAATTGCAAAAAGCTGGTGTTGATCTGAGCAAGCGTGAAACCATACAAGCTGTAATCGATCAAATGAACGAACTGGTGACGCAAATGGAAGCTGAGGCAGCGAAGATTAATTAACTCGTCGTTTAACGGCGTGTCACCAGCACCAACTAGTGAATATTGCTGAGGCAGCGTCGAATTGACGCTGCCTCATTTTATTTCATTCACTAGATTCCTTGCTTTTGCTACCGCGCGGTAGCAGCCAACAATTCGCTCAAATAATTCTTCCAGATCGCGGCAATCGTATGGGTGCCGTGGCCGCGCGTTTCCGGGCTCAGCGGCAGAAGCACGGCGCGGCCTTTTTTAACCCGTTTGATCTCGCGCTCGAGGATGCCCAGCTCTGGCGGATTGATTAGATCATCGGCCGAATTCACTGCTAGTAGCGGTACAGTGATTTTCTCCAATCCAGGCGCCGGATCGTAATCACGCGAGGCCTCAACTTGATACAGGGAGTCATTGGCATCGCCACTGTGCATGCCCTTGGCCACGGCGTCGTCAATGGCCTTGTCGCTTTCCAGCAAGGACGGCATTTGTTGCTGGCGCAATTGCGGATTGCTGCCCATGAAAAACAGCAGTTCAGTCGCCACACCGAGGCTTTGCGGTTGGGTCGTGTAGTCACCACCAAGCCATTCCGGATCCTTGCGGATGGCATCAATGATGGTCCGGCGCCAGACTCGATTGCGACCGGAAATTTGCGTCGGCAAGCTCGCCAGCGGCATCAGCGCGTCCATGAAATCGGGATAGCGCTCGCCCCACAACCACGTGTGCATGCCACCCATCGACGTACCCATCACCAGACGCAGATGCGTCACGCCCAGCGCTTCGGTGAGCAGGCGATAGTCGGCATGAATCATGTCTTGATAGCCGTAGCGCGGAAAACGCGCGTGCAATCCATCGCTAGGTTTGCTCGATAGCCCATGCCCGATGCCATCGGGCAGGATGATGTAATACCGCTTCGCATCAAGCACACCACCAGCGCCAAACAATTCGCCAGCAAATTCAGGACGAATGAACTGCGCCCCGCTACCGCCAGTGCCATGCATGATCAACACCGCATTGCGCACCACGCCTTTGGCATCGCGCTCGGGCGTGCCGAGCGTGCGGTAGTGCAGTTTCAGTTCAGGCAGGCGCTCGCCAGAAGTGAATTGAAAATCCTTGATGCTGAAATCGCCCTGCAGAGGCTCGGGATAGTCCGCCGCGGAAGCGAGGCAAGATGCGGACAGCAGCAACAGCAAGGAAAGTAAGCGGAACATGATGAGCCTCTGTCGAAGAACAAGTGCCCCGGATTCTGAGCCTTGGCCGACAGGATGTCGAGCGGCGCGCGTCCGCGTCATATCGGCGGCGTATCACCAGCACCAACTGGCGAAATCAATGGGCGAAAAAAATCCCCGACGCCAAACAGCGTCGGGGATTTTCAGTAGAACCGATCCAGTAGGAAGGGGGTACGGGGGAAACCTGGGGTTCCCCTGTTCCTAGCTTCGGATATGTAAAGGCTTCGCCTTTACATATCCATACCACCCATTCCGCCCATGCCGCCCAT
>JANYAW010000271.1 GCA_025361105.1 Rhodocyclaceae bacterium
CCGGTGTTCGTTTATAAGCTGCTGACTCAAGGTACGGTGGAAGAAAAAATCCTCGCCCTGCAAAACCGCAAACGCGGTCTGGCCGATCAATTGCTAGGCGCGGGTGGTGCAGCCAGAGCGGCGGGTGAAGGTGGTGGTGCACTCACGGCGGCTGATTTGGATGTGTTGTTCCAACCGCTGCCGGGGTAGTCATGCAACATATCGTGGCAACCATCGCACTCGCGCCAGTCCTGCTGTGGCAGGGCCGGCAAGCGCGCGCCAAGGTTCCGCGTTTGCCGGAACCGAGCGGCCAGCGTAGTGGAATGGTCGGCACTGGCACCATGCTTCGCGTCCTTATTGTGGGTGATTCCGCCGCCGCTGGAGTGGGTGCCACAACCCAAGCGGAAGCGCTCTCTGGCGGGCTGATAAATGCCCTGCAAGATTCATTTCAATTGCACTGGAAACTCATCGCCACAACCGGACATACGACGGCGAATGCACTGGAAGATTTACAGGCGATTGGCGCAGAACCCTACGACGTAATCATCACCTCGCTCGGCGTGAATGATGTCACCGAGCAACATAGCTTGCGCCAATGGCGCGCGGCGCAAACTGCCTTGTTAGCCTTGCTCCAATCACGCTTTGAGGCGCGCCATATTTTTGTCTGTGGCCTACCGCCCATGCATCGTTTCCCTGCGCTACCGCAGCCTTTGCGCTGGTATATCGGTGCGCGTGCCAGGCAATTTGATAGCGAACTACAAGCGCTTACCGAGGTCACACCACAGTGCGAATTCGTTCCGCTCAATTTTTTCAGCGGAATAGGAACAGAAGCCATGGCCAGCGACGGCTTTCATCCCGGGCCGGCGATTTACCGGCAATGGGCGGAGGAAATTGCCGGGCGCATTCGGTCACAGTTTGGCAGTTGGTGCTGACGAGACGCCGTCTGCAAGGACTAAACTTGTGTAATTGATTGGGAGACAAAAATGAAAGCTATCGTCTGCACTAAATACGGCGAAACCGCCGATGTCGTTGAATTGCGTGAGATAGCAAAGCCGACAGCGGGATCGAACGAAGTTCTGATTGAAGTGCATGCAGCATCGCTGAATCCGGTGGATTTCAAGATTCAGCAGGGCGCGCTGAAGGCAATACGTAAACTGACCTTCCCATTCGTCATGGGGTTCGATGTTTCCGGCGTGGTGGTGGCGGTGGGTACTGGCGTGAGTCGTTTCAAAGCAGGCGATGAAGTGTTCTCTCGCGTCGGTGCGGCCTACATGGGAACTTTTGCCGAGTTCGTCAAAGTGGATGAGAAATTTGTCGCCGCCAAGCCTGGCAATATCAGCCATCAGCAGGCGGCGGCTTTGCCTTTGGTGGCATTGACGACATGGCAAGCGCTAGTCAGCGTGGCCAATCTGCAAACTGGTCAACGCGTGTTGATACATGCCGGCGCTGGCGGCATCGGCAGCATCGCGATACAGATTGCCAAAGTGCTTGGCGCGCATGTCACCACCACCACCAGCACGAAAAACGTGGCGATGGTCAAGGCGCTCGGTGCCGACGAAGTGATTGACTACAAAACGCAAGCTTTCGAGCAAGTGCTCAAGGACATTGACATCGTCTTTGAAACATTGGGCGGCGAGAATCAAGTCAAATCATTTCGGGTATTGAAGGCGGGCGGGATACTGGTGACCATCGTCGGCATTCCGACATCCGACTATGCGCGCGAGGAAGGTTTGCCGGTGTATATGGGCTGGTTGTTCGATATGATGAATCGGAAGAATCGCGGTCTGGCACAGGCTCAAAATGCCCGCTTTGCGCCGGTGTTGTTGCAGCCCGAAGGCAGCAAGCTGGCGATCATTGCCGACATGGTGGCGAGCGGAAAAATTCATCCGGTGATTGATAAAGTCTTTCCACTGGAGCAAACCAAAGAGGCCTTGCTGTACATTCAAACCGGTCGTGCGACCGGCAAGATAGTTATTGCTGTCAAATAAAAAGAGGGAGATGAGATGGTAGTCAAACTATTAAAAATTGTGGCCGCTGCGGTGTTGGCGCTGGTATTTATTCTGGGTTTCAACACCTGGCGTAATTCTTCAAAACAACTGGATGTGCAAGCTTTGCCGGAACTTAAAGTCGACACGAATTTAGTGTCCGAGCATTTGGCCGGGGCAGTCCGGCCACGGACGATATTCAGTTTTCTGAGCGAGGATCAAGGAGCGGCGGAATTTGAAAAACTTCATCGCTATCTGGAAGCCAGCTATCCCAATCTGCATCGCGTTCTGAAGCGCGAAGTGGTGAATGGGCAAGGCCTGCTCTATACCTGGGAGGGGAAAAACACCAAGGCCAAACCGATTTTGTTGCTCGCGCATCAGGACGTGGTGCCGATTGCACCGGGCACGGAAACCCTATGGCAACAGCCGCCGTTTGATGGCGTGCGCAAAGATGGTTTTGTCTGGGGACGTGGCGCGTGGGATAACAAAAGCAATTTGATTTCGCAAATGGAAGCGGTGGAGATGTTGATCGCCAGCGGCTTTCAACCCGAACGCACGGTGTATTTAGCGCTGACGCATGATGAAGAAGTCACTCGCCATGACGCACAAACGATGACTGAATTGCTGGCCGCGCGCGGGGTGAAACTTGACGTGGTGCTCGACGAAGGCTTGATGGTGACGCAAGGTGTTGTGCCCGGCGTTGAGCAGCCAGCGGCAATGATAGGCGTGGCCGAAAAAGGCTATCTCACGCTCGAATTCAAGGCGATTGCGATACCCGGACATTCGTCAATGCCGCCCGCCACAGGAACCAGTGCGATTGCGCAACTCACCCACGCGCTTGATCGTTTGGAGCATCAGCCGTTTCCAGCCAGTGTCAGCGGCGTGGGCAGAGAAATGTTGGAAACGCTGGCACCGGAAATGGGTGGATTTAGCCGCGTGGCACTATCCAATTTGTGGTTGTTCGAGCCGCTCGTTCGTCGTCAGCTTGAGGCTGCTGGCGGCAGCAGCAACGCAATGTTGCGCACGACCACAGCATTGACAATTTTGCGCGCCGGCAACAAAGAAAACGTTTTGCCCGGCGTGGCCGAGGCAACGGTGAATTTTCGTTTGATGCCGGGTGACACCAGCGAGACGGTGATCGCGCGCGTCAAACAAATCATCGCCAACGAGGCAATCGAAGTAAAAATGGTGCCGAATAATTCTGATCCATCACCCGTCATGTCGGCCGATTCACCGGCGTTTATGACGCTTAATCGTACCGTGCGCGAGATTTTTCCCGGCACTTTGGTGGCGCCCGGCCTGATGGTTGCGGCCACCGATTCGCGACGTTTTGTCGATGTCAGCGATCATATTTTCAAGTTCTCACCAGTGCGCGCCAAGAAAGAAGATTTGCCGCGATTCCACGGCACCAATGAGCGAATTTCCGAATCGAATCTGGCTGAAATGGTACGTTTCTATCATCGCTTTTTGAGCGTGACTGTCGGGCCTGCGGCGGCGAAATAAGCCATGAGAAATGCGTCATGAGCGATCTGGTGCAATTACGCATTGATAAATGGTTGTGGGCGGCGCGATTTTTCAAGACCCGCAGCCTTGCCGCCGCCGCAGTGAGCGGCAATAAAGTGAAATGGAATGGCGAGCATGCCAAAGCCGCGCGCGAGGTCAAAGCCGGTGATGAAATTGAGATTACGGCAGGCGATGCGCGGCAAGTGGTGATCGTGATGAGCGTGTCAGATCAACGACGGCCGGCAAGTGAAGCGCGCCAGCTCTATGCCGAAACACCTGCGAGCCTAGCCGCGCGAGTAAAGCAACAAGAGATGCGCAAATTGGCGCCGATGCCGGGGGCAAATTTGCGCGGGCGGCCGACCAAAAAAGACGGACGATTGATACGGAGCATTACCGGATAGCGTCACCGCTCATGCCATCGTGTTGATGAATTCCTCAAACGCTGCGAGCACTAATTGCGCTGCTTCGACTTGCGGATAGTGGCCGACGCCGGGTAGTTCGCGGATGAAATGCTGGCTGCCGAGCAGTTCGCGAAAGCGCACCACCATATGCGCGCCGGATACCGGATCGGCGCTGCCATTAATTAGCGCCAGCGGCATGCGCGCATCGCGCAATGCGCCGACCCAACGCTCGCGGAATTGTCGTCGTTCGCGGATGTAATTGAGCAAGGGCGGTAACACGCGCACCCCATTATTTTCGTTGACTAGTTGCCATACTGATTCGAGCAGTTGTGCGTCGGGTTGGGTTTGCGCGCCGAATACGGCGCTGAACGAGCGCATTAATTTTTTCTGTGTGGTGAAGCGCGCGAGCAATGGGCCGACTGGGCTGGCCATCAATTTTTGTATCGGCCTTGCACGATGCGTTTCGGGAAACAAACCGCCATTGAGCAGCGTCACAGACTTGTAACGCGGTATGGTGTTGCTCAAATCCCGCGCTAATAATTCCTGCGCCACGGTGTCGCCGTAATCGTGGGCGAGGAGCTGGCATTTTTCAATTTCTGCAAATTGCATCACGGCTTCTATCAAGTCGGCTTGCTCGGCGATCGTGTAGTGATGCGGCCAGGGTTTGCTGCTAAATCCCATGCCCAGCAGGTCGGCGGTCAGCAAGCGAAATCGCGTGCTGAGTTGTTGCCACAGCGGGCTGTAATCCCAGCTTGAAGTGGGATAACCGTGAATTAAAACCAGCGTCGGTTTTTTGCGCGCAGTGTCATCGTGCGACAAGCTATCGACAACGAAAATTTGGTAGTCGCGCCATGTTTGCATGCGGCCTAGCGAGCGCCAGTGGTCAAGTTCCGCAGTCATGATTTGCTGCCAGCGGATTGTGACGGCGTGTCGCCAGCACCAACTGGCGCATCTTTTACTGCTTCATTAGCCTCCTCGTCTATCCATTCCTCAATCAATTTATAAGTCACCGCCAACACCACCGGCCCAATAAAAATTCCTATCGGGCCAAAGCTAATCAAGCCACCAATCACCCCAACAAAAATCAGCAGCATCGGCAAGTCCGCACCTTTCTTGATGAAGTAGGGGCGCAGAAAATTGTCCATCGTGCCGGCGATCAAAGCGATGATTAGCAGCACCACCGCGCCGCCGGTATTACCGGCCCAGTACATCCAGCCGACGATAGGCAGCAGCACGACCGTCGGGCCGATTTGCGCGAGGCAAAACACGAACATGAGCAGGATTAGCGGCCCGGTAAAGGGCACGCGCGTGATTAACAATCCAAGCCCGCCAAGCACCGATTGCAAGATGGCAGTGACCACTACGCCCAGCGCCACGCCACGCACCGCTTGCCCGGTCAGCAACACGGCGCGGTCGCCTTGGTCGCCGGCGAGTCGTTGAAAGAACCGGCGTATACCGCGTGCGGCGGTATCGCCATCGAGATACAAGACCGCCGAGATCGCCAGCGTGAGACCGATTTGCAGCAACGCACTACCTGCGCTACTCAAGTTTCTGGTGGCCAGCGCGAACATCTGATTGGCATAGGGCTTGAGCACTGCCACGCCGTTTTCGGCAATGTCATTCCATAGCTCGGCGAGCTTTTCTCCGACCAAAGGTAGTGCCGGTAACCAGTCAGGCGCGCTCGGCAGTTTCCATGTTTGTGCGCTATTCACCAAGGCGGCAAGCTCATCGTAGTGCGAAGTAATCGTGCCTATCGCGATGCCCAGCGGCAGCAAGAAAATAATCAGCAATGCCGTAGTCATGATGGCCGCTGCCAACGAACGTCGTCCGCCGACGCGTGCCTGCACAATTTCCAGCAACGGCCATGTTGCGACCACAATCGTTGCCGCCCAAATCAGGCCAAGCAGGAAAGGTTGCATCACCCAAATAGAAGTAATGGCAAGGCCGCCAATCGCCGCGACATTGAGCGTAGTGCGAGTCAAGTTGTTGGATTGCACGGTCATTGAATGCTCCAAGATGTTGTGTTGATAGAGCGTAATTCCATTATTGTCGCGCAGTCAGACGAAACGCCACCCACGTCGCCAGCGAGCCAAAAATCACTGCACCTATCGACGAGCCAACCAGCACACCAATCGCGCCGTAATGCGAGCCGACATAAGCAAATGGAATCGTGCCAAGCGTGGCGCGTGCCCAATTGAAGCCCATTGAATAAAGCGGGCGACCTAAATTGTTGAATGCGGCGTTGGATACAAATAGCGCACCGACGAAGAAAAAACTCGCGGCCAACAGACTGCAAAAAAGTGAAATCAATTCGGCGGTGATGCCTTCGGCCGAAAAGGCCCTGATGATGAAATTCTGCCCCAAGGCCAAAATCAGCCACGCGCTGGCGACTGCAATAGTCATGAACAACAGGCTGTCCTTGAGCGTTTGGCGCACCCGATCAAAGCGTCCCGCACCGAGGTTTTGGCCGATGATGGGGCCGACTGCACCGCTGAGCGCATAGACCAAACCGAAGGCCACCGGCGTGAGCCGATCTATCGTCGCCATGCCCGCAACCGCTCGCGCGCCAAAGGGCGCCATAAAGCTGGTGACGAAGGCCAGCCCAAATGGCGTGGCGAGATTAGCGAGGATAGACGGACCAGATACTTGGCCGATAGCGCCGGTGTCGGCGCGTAATTTTGCTGGCTCAAATTTGCCCAATAGTTGATGCGCGCGGTGCACGCCGTGCAGCGCCACTGCCAGCACGACTAATCGTGCGATGACCATGGTAATAGCCGCGCCGACGAGGTTGAGATGCAAAACGAATATCAGAATCGGATCGAGTGCTGCGGTCACGATGGCGCCAGTCAGCGTCACATTCATCGAGCGTTTGGCATCGCCGATCGCACGCAACAAGGCCGAACACGCCATGCCAATACCGAGCACCGGCATCGAGGCGATGGTGATGTGTAAATAGCTGATGGCTTGCGTGCGTGTCTCGCCTGTGGCACCGAGCAGTCCGAGAATCTGCTCGAGAAAAATATAAGCGGTGATGGCCACAATGGCGCAAGCCGCACCCATCAACACCAAGCTCGCCGTCGCCATGCGCTTTGCATCATCCACACGTCCCGCGCCGGTCGCGCGCGACACGACGGCGGCAATTCCTATCATCACGCCTATGCAGAATGAAACTTGGAAAAATCCGACCACACCGGCAAACGCGACAGCAGCAGTCATGTGCTGTTGGCCGAGCAGGGATATATAAAACAAGTTAATCAAATCGACCAGGAACACCGCAATCAAGCCAATCGCGCCGGTGGTCGACATGATCGCGATATGGCGGAAAAGTGAGCCAGTGACGAAACGGGGTGGTATGGCAGTGTTTGGCTTGGGCTTGCTCACAGGAAGGTGTGCTGGTTTAGGTGACGGATAACGAAGTACAGAATAACCCAGCGTCGATTTGCAACGGCATGTTCCGAGAACGGAGATGCAAGCCCGATATTTTTTGCGATACTCTCGCATCGCCGTCGCAGGCAAATTTTCGAAAATCATCCATGAAAAATTTGACATTGATTTCATCAATCATCAGCCTCGCATTGCTCGCCGCGGCTGTGCAAGCAGAAGATCGGCCAACCGCGACACTGCCTTACACACCGGGGCTTGATGTGAATAGCATGGACAAAACTGCCGATCCTTGCGTCGATTTTTATCAATACAGCTGCGGCGGGTGGATGAAAAACAATCCAATTCCGGCTGACCAAGCGCGTTGGAGCGTGTATGGAAAATTGACGCAGGACAATCAGCGTTATCTATGGGGAATACTCGAGGGATTGAGCAAGAAGACTGTGAGACGGACTGCGCGGCAAGCCAAGCTGGGAGATTATTTCGCCGCCTGCATGAATGAGGAGGCAATTGAGAAACAGGGTGCGCAACCCTTGGCTGCGCAGTTGGGGCAAATTGCGGCAATGAAATCCACCGCTGATTTGCCCGCGCTGTTGGCGAAATTGCAATTGGCCACTGCAAATTCAGGATTCTTTTTTGGCTTTGGTTCCAATCAGGATTTCGCCGATTCATCCAGTGTGATTGCCTTTGCCGCAGCTGGTGGTTTGGGTTTGCCGGATCGTGACTATTACCTCAAGCCGGAAGAAAAATCGCAAATCATTCGTGACCAATATGTTGCGCATATCGCCAAGATGTTGATGTTGATCGGCGAGACCGAAGCAGCGGCCAAGCAAGACGCGGCGAGTGTGATGGCTATCGAAACTTCGCTGGCAAAAAACTCGCTAAGCAAAGTTGATAAGCGCGATCCCTACAAAATTTTTCACAACATGAATGGCAAAGAATTGCGTGCACTGACGCCGGCGTTTGATTGGAATCAATATCTGAAAACTGTCGGCGGTAATGGCTTTACCAAGTTCAACGTGACCGAACCGGAGTTCTTCAAAGCCTTTGATGGTTTGCTCAAAACAACGAATTTGGATGACCTCAAAACTTATATTCGCTGGCATCTGGTGCGTGCCAGCGCACAACATTTAGCGACGACATTCGCCACCGAAGACTTCAATTTTTTCAGCAAACAATTGCGCGGCGTACCGCAGCAAAAACCACGCTGGAAGCGTTGCGTGGCCTTGGTCGACGGGCAATTGGGTGAAGCGCTAGGGCAAGAATTTGTCAGCCGAAATTTCAGTACGGCGCTGAAAAACAAAACCTTGCATATGACCAGACAAATCGAAACCGCAATGGAAAACGATCTGAACCAATTGCCGTGGATGAGCATGGAGACCAAGAAAAAAGCGCTGGAGAAATTGCATACCGTGGTGAACAAAATCGGCTATCCCGATACTTGGCGCGACTACTCGAAACTGCGTGTGGTGCGTGGCGATTACATTGGCAATGTGCAACGCGGCAATCTGTTTGAATCGCAGCGTGACATCGCGAAAATTGGCAAGCCGCTGGATCGCAAAGAGTGGGGTATGACGCCGCCTACTGTGAATGCGTATTACAACCCGCAGATGAACGACATTAATTTCCCTGCTGGTGTTTTGCAGCCACCACTCTACGACGCGGCGATGGACGACGCGCCGAACTATGGCAACACCGGCGGCACGATAGGCCACGAGCTAACGCATGGCTTTGACGACGAAGGTCGGCAGTTCGATGCCAAAGGAAATTTGAAGGATTGGTGGACGGAAAAAGATCGCAAGGAATTCGAGAGTCGGGCGAATTGCATCGTCGATCAATATGCGCAATAC
>JANYAW010000276.1 GCA_025361105.1 Rhodocyclaceae bacterium
AGCGAGTTTTCGCATACGCCTTCAAAACCAAGTTCACTGGCAACTGAGGCGCGGTCAATCGGATAAGTCGTTCCGGCCAACGCGGCCGCGCCCAAAGGCGAGCGGTTGGTGCGTCGGCGCACATCGGCCATCCGTGCACGATCACGACTGAACATTTCGACATAGGCCATCAAGTGATGCCCGAATGTCACCGGCTGCGCGATCTGAAGGTGCGTGAAGCCTGGCATCGGTGTCGCTGCGTGCGTTTCGGCGAGATCGATGAGTGAGTGCTGCAATGCCTGCAACAGCGGTTCGATTTCGTCAATCGCATCACGTAGCCACAGCCGGATATCGGTGGCGACTTGGTCGTTGCGCGAGCGACCGGTATGCAGTCGTTTGCCGGCATCACCAATCAATGCTGTTAATCGTCGCTCGATATTCAAATGCACATCTTCGGCATCCAGCGTCCATTCAAATTTTCCGCCTTCAATTTCCGTCACAATTTGTGCCATGCCGCGTTCAATATCGGCCAAGTCGGTAGCGTTAATGATGTCTTGCCGACACAGCATTCGCGCATGCGCCAGCGAACCGCGAATGTCCTGTGGCCACATGCGTTGATCGAAACTCACCGACGCGGTATAGCGTTTGACGAGACCGGAAACTGGCTCAGCAAATCGGCCAGACCATGCGACTGCAACTGCTTTTGACTGTTCTGCGCTCATAACAAAAATAGTGAAGGGTAATAGTGAAGAATTACTGGCCTGCACACGGCGTATCACCAGCACCAACTGGCAAAACGCGACAAAAAAACGCGTGCATATGATGCGGGAGTATAGGTGAAAAGCCTCTAGGCACAGACCTTCCAGCGATTCAGCAGACAACACGTGCCATTCGCATTTATCGGATTTCTCATTTGACGTAGCGACACGCGACACCTAACATCGTGGTTTCCCTAATTGCCTATTGAACTCGTGGATTCTGCAAACACTCAAGCATCAATTTCGTCTGACATGACTGCGGTGGACGCGGTAATTAGGCAACGCCTCCACTCCGATGTCGTATTGGTGCGCCAAGTTGCCGACTATATTATTGGCGCCGGTGGCAAGCGGATGCGACCGGCACTGGTGCTGGCCGCCGCGCGCGCTTGTGGCTATGAAGGTGTGCATCACCACGAGTTGGCCGCTGTCATCGAATTTATCCACACGGCGACTTTGTTACACGATGACGTGGTTGATGAATCGACGATGCGTCGAGGCGCGAAGACTGCCAATGCTGTTTTTGGCAATGCGGCAAGTGTTCTGGTTGGTGATTTTCTGTATTCGCGCGCATTTCAGATGATGTTGAGCGTGCCGAATCGACGCGTCATGGAAGTTTTGGCCGATGCCACCAATATCATCGCCGAAGGCGAAGTGCTGCAACTAATGAACTGCCGCAATGCCGACTTGTCGGTCGACGAATATTTGCATGTAGTGCACTTCAAGACTGCGAAATTGTTCGAGGCGGCGGGGCGGCTAGGTGGCATTGTCGCCAACGCGAATGATGAAATTGAAAATGGACTTGCCAACTATGGCAAGCATCTAGGCACCGCATTTCAAATCATTGATGACGTGTTGGACTACTCCGGCCATGAAGAACAAACCGGCAAGCATCTCGGCGATGATTTGGCCGAAGGCAAGACCACTTTGCCGCTGATTCACGTCATGAAAAGTGGGAATTCAGTGCAAGCGAAAGTTGTCCGCAACGCCATCGAACAAGGTAGTCGCGAAGATTTCGCTGATGTTCTGGCGGCGGTTCACGCCTGCGATGCGCTAGCCAAATCGCGCGTGCTTGGTGAAGCAGAAGCGAGCGCGGCAAAGCACTCGTTGGCACCGTTGGCAGATTCAATATTCAAGAAAACGCTGATAGAATTTGCTGACTTTGCGGTGCTCAGAAATTTCTAGAACAAGGCCAACGTACCCAAACGTGCCTTTCTATCCCGAATTCGGAGCGACCCACATGCTTGCTGGATTGAATAACGCAACCAAGTTTCCAGTAGCAATGCGCCGTCGGGGCGTAGCTCAGCCTGGTAGAGTACTGCGTTCGGGACGCAGGAGTCGGAGGTTCGAATCCTCTCGCCCCGACCACTAATTCTTCAAGCCCAGCATGGCGTTTCGGGTATTTCTTGCGCTTTGCCACTTCTATCGAACCTGCTCTGTCCAAGCACTTGTCCAAACGCACTTGGACAGAAATTGGACAAAAGAGCGGACACCATGTCCGCTCATTGCAAACTATAGGTGTTGAATCAGCAGAAACCAAGCGGTGTTACACAACAGGTATGGCTGTTATCGAGTGACGGGGTAGTCTTTTTCACTGGTGGCACGCTTTGCTGTGCCTCAGCCCCCTTAGGAAAATTTTTCGGGCTTGTGAACTTTTGGATTGCGCCCGTCTATCTGGTTGGTAGGCGGGGGGTGAGTAGTACATAAGTTTGCACATTCAACGCGCACGCAAGCTTGTCGATGTTGTCTAGTGCAATATTACGTGCCCCACGCTCGACATGCGCAACAAACGTGCGGTGTAACTCTGCCTCTAGCGCCAAATCTTCCTGCGACCAGCCACGCTGCTTGCGCAAAAGGCGAAGATTTTCAGCAAGGATATCTCTTGCTGTCAGGGGCTGCGGCTTTGGGATGGTTGATCGCACACATGCGATGGTGTTGCCATATCGCTTTTAAGTCAGCCGTGTTTGTGTCACAATTTAATTTGCATGATTGGAAAGTCTTTGAAATCCAGACTTAAGCAATAAAAAATCTGGCTTGCTTCAAAGCGTCTTAATCTTTGAAGTCTTTGAACTCGATTAAGTTGGAGGGCTTCATGATTGGGCGAATTACCGTTGCCGTTTTTATCGCTGGCTTTGCAATATCCGTTCATGCGGGAGAAATAAATCCGAATGCACCCGCAGAAACTTGGCGAAGCAAAGCGAGCAGTGATAGGCTTGCTTATGCGACTATGACAACGGTAATGTGTAGGCATACAGGTTGCAACGGTCTCGCGGTCAACGCATGTATGAACGAAGTTACGCGACCGCCTGCTCCGCCCGGACTTAGTAGCCTGACTATTGGCGAGATCGCAATTAAATGTATAAAGATACTCAACGGACAGTAGCCAGCGTAATCACTGTAAAAGTTGCCGTCCACGTCTCAACCAAAAGTGCGCTCAGCAAGACATGGCGGACCATAAGAAGGGCAATCTAATGGCGTTAACTTTGTGTCCAGAATGTCAAGGGAAAGTATCCGACCAAGCCTCTGCCTGTCCCCACTGTGGCTTTCCGGTCAAGTCGAAGATAGCCGACAAGCCAGTTGCGAAGCCAAGCCTTATTGAGAGCAATTCGTACTCTGGCGAGCAAAACAAGCCGCATCAAGACTTTCGTCCACCCGTTGCCAAGCCTCTTCAATCATCAGAAATGAACTTGGCTACGAAGCCAAGGGAAAATGTTTTGGCTATTTCGTTTTACCTAGTTTTGGTCGGAATATGTTGCTTCATTGTCATTATGTATTTTGTTACTCATGCAAACCCAGTGTCCAAACGGAATGAAATATCAGAATCTGTCATTGATTCTCGCGTAGCGCGGAACGAAGCACAGATCGTCATATTTAATAGGTTGATGGAGGAGAAAAAATATTGGGATGCACGGAATTTCGCGATAAAAAATATTGACGTTTCTGATAAAAAAAATACTTTAATCGCAGATGCTGAAATCAAGGCATATCTTCAGACAATCAATGACCCAAAGGCATCAAGAGATAAAAGGAACAAAGCGCTCACCAGTCTCGCGAGCGATTACCCCGATCATGCAAAACCCTATGCTGAGGCAGCAAAGCGTGCTGAGCTTGAGATATTGAACTCTAGCCAAGTTCAAGGGCAGACTGTCGTAAATAAGTATGCAGCCAAAGCACGAAAGGAGGGCGTTTCCCTTGGAATGGTTCCCGAGGAAGTACTTATGAGTAGTTGGGGACAGCCGAACGGAAAAAGCAGGTCTACAAGTACATTCGGTGGTGTGGAATCTTGGTATTACTCATCAGGAAGCAGCCTCATTTTTACTGATGGCCGACTGACTCAGATCAACAATTAGCCTCATTTTTCTAGCCTAAGAAGCCCTAAAGTTGGCGGATTTTGAGTCGCAGATGCGCTACATGGCTCGGTCGAGGGTGTCCAAAGCTGCCAAGGCCGCGTCCTACTTTACAGTTAGTTCATCGACACTCGCCAGCCACTCCCTAACAGCCCGCATGCCATCGCCGTACAAACCATCCGCCATGTTCGCCCATGCTTGCGGCGGAATTGCTGGATAGCACTCGCGCAATAGCCGCCGCCGTGCCTCGGCCTTGGCCGTAACCCTCTCTTTACGCAGCGCTAGAACTGATTCCCACGAACGCTTTCTCATTGGCTGATTCCTCATTGAGTCGGTGCAGGGTCGCTGCCGTGGCGACGAATTGCGCTTGGCAGCGCAGGGCAACCGCCGCAAACGTGCGCCGTTGATCGGACGTGCCAGTAGTAGCGTCACGGAAAAAACGCAGGGCGGCAACTTCAAGAATCGCAAGCTGGTCAGCCATTGCATCTTTGATAGCTTCTGGCGTTCGCAATTCGCGGTTACGTTGCGTCAGTGCGTCGAAGTCGGCACGGGCGCAAAGTAATGGATCGTCACCACGCAGGACGGCCAGTAGCGTGGCTTTGGCTTCCTTATGATCCGTTGCCAATGTGGCGGTGCGACCGGATTGCCGTCCTTGTAACACTCGCTGTATCAAGTCTTGACTCATTTTCTGTCCTTCGTGCGTTTTTGCGGTTTTGTTGCGAGTTTGATCGCTGCCAAACTCGCAAGGTCTATGGCTCGCAAATCCTTGTTAATACAGGGATTTGCATAGTCTACCCTCATCTTTGCGAGTTTGCGAGTTTGTTTCCCGTCCATCGGTGGGGGGTAGCCATATAGGTGTGTGTAGGGGTGTCCTCGCCATAGGCCATATATCCCCCCATTCTTGAGTGGTGAACAAACTCGCAAACTCGCAGAAGATGGTTAAAGCCCCTATTGGCAAGGGTTTGCGGGTGCGAGTTTGAGAAAATGAAACTCGCAACAAACCCGCAACCGCAGCATTTGTCACGGTCATTCCAATGCGAGCGGCGTAGAATTGCCGTCGTGCGGCGCAGCCCGGCCGGGCTGATGTCAAGGATTTCCGCCCCTTGGCCTCGCCGCACACTCCACCCTCGGCGGACGGCTTGCGGAGGCCGCTTGATATGACCCTATTTGATCGTGCGTTGGCAGGAAGTCTTGGTGATGAGTTACCGTTGGACGATGTCGCTGTGCTTATAGTGGCGACGTTTGACAACCCTGAAGCTCCTCTCCTATGGTGCGCTGCCAAAGAGGCAAAAGTTAGATTGCTTGGGTTGATCGAACGTGGATTGCTTCCACACAAGATCACAGGGACTAGAAGCGTCCCTACAATATCGATAGCTTTCGCCATAAGTCTTGATAGAACGAGGCCAAGAGATCAGCCTCAGAATTCCAGTTACGAGGAAAAACAGTATTTACTTTCTCGTGATGCCATAGCGGAACTTGTTGCTACTGGCAGGCTTACGGGCGGCGAAGGACTCGCTGCATGGGTTAAGCCTAACGCGATTGAATCCAAAGCCGCGAAAGTGCTCGTTGGTGCTTCTGATGCAGACAATCGTGCGGGTTATTTTTCAAATGGCGACCTCAAAAACTGGTTCGGTAACGACCTTTTTGAAAGAATTGTTGCGCCGTACCTACACCACCCCGGCAAAGAACTCGAAAGCGTCCGTAAACAGCACCCAACGCTCCCAAAGAGGTTCATATACCACGCTGACAATTTGCAAAGTTTGATTGAGCAGGGATACCCTGGCTTGTCCTTTGGGGATACACAAACGTGGAGTTCTTTCAGGCCGAAAGGTAAGGCGAAGGGCAGAGGCACAAACGGTCAGGAGCCGCTGAAGCAAGTAGCTTGACAAGTCATTCTAAAGTTTGAAATCTTATCCGGGATCATCCCGGATCATCCCGGATGGCTAATCGCATTCGCGGCGAATAAAATTTAATCACTCAACAAAAAGGAGTGATTGAAATGTCTAAAAATGTATTTGGCATGTCCACGAGCGAGCTTGCGGACAATGCAAAGATCGAGCGCGCCACTGTGTATCAGGCGCTTGCTGCCAGCGGCCAATGGCGTGGCATTTGCCCCCGCAAAATGCCGAATGGCCGTTTGCTTTGGCCACGTGACGAAGTCAATCTCGGTCTCGGAATTGTGCCTGGGCGCCAAGCAATGACCATCGAAGCGCGCAAGGTTGTAGCCTTTCTTG
>JANYAW010000277.1 GCA_025361105.1 Rhodocyclaceae bacterium
CTCGAGGATATGTTTCCGTTTCTTGAGCGCGATGAATTGATTCAAAATCTTATTCAGCAATCACCGATTCAGCGCGACAAGGCATGACCATGGCAAATAGAGCACAGCAGGGATGCCTATGCTGTGGCGATGCTGCGTTGACGCGAGAGACCACAATTGTTTCTGGATTCCTTGCCGAACGCGCATGGAACGGCTTACCTGAAATCACTGCATTGTTGCTATGCAAGTCCTGTGGATTCCGATTTTTTGAGCGCGATTTATCTGATTCAGAAACTATCAATCTGTATCGCAATACCGACTACTTCTCGGTACGAAATCGCTGGGAATTTTTTTACACGGCGCACCAACACCAAGCCGCGATCGCTTGGTCTCATTCACCAACGCGCTCTGCTGAATTGCAGCGCTTACTTGTCAGCGCCGGCGTGCCTGCATACTTCGACTACGTGCTTGATCACGGCGGCGATGCCGGCCAGCTTTTGCAGGCAATTGAGGCAAAGCAAAAAGTGGTGTTTGATCTTTCCGGCACCCCCGCAATTCAAGGAGTAAGCGCGGTAAGCGAGGCGATACAAATTCCGCCGGCATGCGATCTGTTGTTAAGCTGCCAAGTACTTGAGCATGTTGCCAACCCGCGTCACTATCTCGCCGACCTGACAAAGCATTGTGCAGAAAATGCTTACCTCTATATCGAGGTGCCAAACGAACAATGGTCAAACCACGTGTGGCCGGGTCGAATTCGCGACCTATGGCTGCGCTTCTTGCTGCGCCATCACCTCCTCCTAAAATGTGCCGATGCCATCAGTACCGCCTGCCGCGTTAAGTTCAAATTCCTGCCGCCACTAGGTTTCATTCCAATGCGCGAACACGTAAACTACTTTACCCAAGGATCGCTTGTAGCATTGTTGCGTTTGACGGGATTTAGCGTCATTCAATCTGGCTACACCATGAGCAATCAGCTATTTGCGATAGTGCAATTCGACCAAACCAAGCAACGATAAACAAAGCAGCTAACCAAGCCCATGACATCGACCAATCATATCTTCGACGATCTATTTGTTCTCGAGCTCGCCAACAATCATTGGGGCAAACTTGACCGTGGGCTGCGTATCGTGACAGATTTTTCGCGCATCGTTCGATTTAACAATGTGCGTGCGGCAATCAAACTGCAATTACGTGATGTGGATGCGTTTGTGCACAAAGATTTTCGATCACGAGAAGATATTCGCTACATCAAAAAAACCATCGCCACTCGCCTCGCCAAGGCTGATTTCGTTACGCTGGTCGAAGCTATAGCCAAGGCGGGCTGCCTGCCGATGGCGACACCGTTTGATGAAGTATCGGTTGATCTTTGCGTTGAGCTTGGCATTGATGTTTTGAAGCTCGCCAGTTCGGATTTGAACGATTGGGTACTGATAGAAAAAATCGCCACGACCAGGAAACCGGTGATTGTCTCCACCGGCGGTTCTTCGCTCAAAGATATTGACGACTTGGTGAAGTTTTTTGCCAATCGCAATATTCCGTTGGCTATCAATCATTGTGTATCGCTTTATCCGTCGCTCGATAGCGAATTGGAAATGAATCAAATTGATTTTCTGCGCGACCGCTATCCCAACAACGTGATTGGCTTTTCAACCCACGAACAAACCGATTGGGCGACCTCCGTCGCGGTCGCCTATGCCAAGGGCGCGCGTACGTTTGAACGCCATATCGATATTGATGAGCCAGGCTACACCGTGTCGCCTTATTGCAGTTTGCCGCATCAAGTTGATGAATGGTTCAAAGCCTGGCGGCGCACTGTGATGATGTGTGGCGCACCCGGCACGCATAAACGCATACCCACCCAGCGCGAAACTGACTATCTCGACGGACTCGTTCGTGGCGTCTATGCACGTCGCGATTTACCCATGGGGCACGCACTATGCGACGACGACGTGTACTTGGCAATTCCGCTACAAAAGGGACAACTTTCGTGCCGTGAGTTGATGCGCGGCGAAGTCTTGCTCAGCGCCATAACTGCCGATGCGCCGATATTAATCGACAGCATCGACAGCCCTTACGCGAAAAATGAGCAACTCAAAGCGCTGATTTACCAACGCGGTTTGTGACGTAATGAACACCCCAACGCGCAGACTGATTTCCGTTGTCACGCCTTGCTACAACGAGGAAGACAACGTCGAAGAATTGCATCGTCGCGTCGCTGCACAATTCGCGCAGCTACCGGACTACGATTTTGAGCACATCTACATCGACAACGCCTCGACCGACGGTACAGTCGCTGCGATACGGCGTGTCGCCGGCACCAACTCGCAAGTGCGCGCCATCGTCAACACGCGCAACTTTGGCATCATCCGCTCGTCGACTTACGCGTTGTTGCAAGCCAACGGTGATGCGATTATCAACATGGCATCGGACATGCAAGAGCCTCCCGAACTCATTGTCGAATTCGTCCGCCTATGGGAAGCCGGATACAAAGTCGTGGTCGGTGTTAAACCACAAAGCAAAGAAACACCCACGATGTTTGCGCTGCGGCGCTTGTACTACGCAACCATCGGTCGCATCGCCGACATCGAACTCATTCCGCATTACACCGGCTTCGGTTTGTACGACCGCGAAGTCATCGAGCTGGTGCGCGAAATAGATGATCCCTATCCCTACTTTCGCGGTCTGATTGCCGACCTCGGATTTGCCCACGCCGAGGTGTCGTACATGCAGCCGCTACGTGTGCGCGGCGTGACCAAAAATAATTTTTATTCGCTGTATGACATGGCGATGCTCGGTATCACCGGTCATTCCAAAGTCCCGATACGCCTCGCCACCATGAGCGGCTTCGCGCTATCGGCAATTAGTTTGCTGGTGGCCGTTGGTTATCTGATTTACAAATTGATGTTTTGGGATTCGCTCTCCTTCGGCATGGCGCCTATCCTCATCGGCTTTTTCTTCTTCGCTTCGGTGCAACTTTTCTTCATCGGCATCCTCGGCGAATACATTGCGAACATACATACCCAAGTGCAAAAGCGGCCGATGGTGGTGGAGCGCGAACGCGTTAATTTCGAGCCATCTTCGCGTGATTGAATCCAATGGTGGCGAAGCAGAGAATTTGAAAAGCACGGCTTTGCGCATGCGCGAGCGATTGTGCTCTATCGACGAAACGAATTCCCGAACCGCCCCTGACGCGCTAACCATCGTCGCGTTGCTTTACATCGCGCTGCCCACACTGATTTTTCTTGGCGCTTGGCTGCGCCCCTGGGCAGCTATTCCCATGCTCGGAATAACATTCGTGAGTCTGGCGCAATTCATCCGTCGCGATGACGTACATTGGTCTATGCCATATTCATATGGCAGCGCTGCGTTGATTGTCATCATTGCCGCTGCCTGGGCAAGTCTTGGCGGAGCCGGACATTTCTTCTCGGCCAGCACTGACTGGCTGGTTCGCGACAAAGTACTCGGTGATCTAACGCTGACCGACTGGCCACCAGCCTACAGTTTTGTCGACGGGCAAGCACATATTCTGCGTACCGCATTCGGCTTTTTCCTGCCGGCGGCAATCATCGGAAAAATTTTTGGTATCGCCGCCGTTGATTTCGCGCTTTACGTTTATTGCGCTATCGGTTGCAGTCTATTTTTCCTGCTGCTACCGCTACCGCGAAAGATAAATTGGCTACTCGCCGGCTCGCTCCTCACCATCATTTTTTTCAGTGGCATGGATTACCTTGGCATCGTGCTGGTCACCGGCAGCACGCCTTTGTTTCCTCTGCGCCTGGAATGGTGGGTACCGTTCACCTATTTATCATTCACCGGCCAAATGCACTGGGCACCGAATCACGCCATTCCGATTTGCTTGGTCTCAGCCTTGTTTTATCGACATTGGGGGCACCAAGCCTGGCCAATGTTATTCCTGATTCTGATGCCGATGACGGTGGTGTGGACACCCTTTGCGGTGATCAGCATGCTTCCGTTTCTGGTCTTGGCGATGTTGCGCTGGCGGGTCACCGGGCAGCGCATTGCCGATAGTCGCATCACCATTTGGCAATTCGTCGCGGCGGTCTTAACGACATGGCTAATGCTGCGTGTGATGACATTAGGCTTCGCGGCGGTTTCGGCAATGCCAAGTTCGCGGCCGGTTCCGTGGCAGGCCGAGCCGGATGAAATCATTCTTAAATATTTTGTGTTTGTACTGATGGAGTTCGGTATTTTGGCACTCCTGTTGGCGCGCGACATACGCCATTCGCACGGGCTATTTTGGCTATCGTGCGTCACTCTGCTGGCGCTGCCACTGCTCCAATTCGGGCCGTCGAACGATGCGCTGCTGTGGCTGTCTGTTTCGCCACTATGCTTTCTGCTGATATTCACCCTCAATCAAATCCGGCAGTGGTCGATACAACCGGCACGACTGCCGAACGCATGCTTAGTGGGGATTTGTTTGCTCATCGGCGCGTGCACGCCGTTCAACGAAATGTATCGCGCCATATTTTTTAAGCGCGTCACGGGCAGCTACGAAAAATCACTGGTCGAGCAGCAAGGGAATGCGGAAGCAGCGCATTACATCGGCGTTCTCGACCGCGCTGACCTGGC
>JANYAW010000309.1 GCA_025361105.1 Rhodocyclaceae bacterium
GTATTGCATTGATTCATATCGCCGGTATCAATGCCCTGCTTAAACCAACGCATACGTTGCGCCGAGCTGCCGTGGGTAAAACTGTCGGGCGAGACAGTGCCACGCGCTTGCTTTTGCAAGCGGTCGTCGCCGATCGCTGAGGCGGCGGTGAGCGCTTCTTCGATGTCGCCGTTGTCCAAAATTTGCTTGGCTTCATTGGCGCGCGCAGCCCACACGCCGGCCAGACAATCGGCTTGCAATTCGAGCTTGACCGACAAGGCATTTCCCTGCGTTTCGGTCGCGTGTTGGCGGGCTTGTTGCACCTTGGCCGATACACCTAGCAGGTGCTGCACGTGATGGCCAACTTCATGGGCGATGACATAGGCTTGTGCGAAATCACCGGGCGCTTGGAATCGATTTTGTAGATCTTGGTAAAACGCCAAGTCGATGTAGACCTTGGAATCGACAGGGCAATAAAACGGCCCCATCGCGGCCTCGCCCGTGCCGCAGGCAGTTGATGTTCGTCCTGTAAAGATCACCAATGTTGGCGGCACATATTGGCGACCGGCTTCAGTAAAAGCGGCTGCCCATGTTTTCTCGGTGGAGTGCAGAACCTTCAGCACAAATTTGGTTTGTGGATCGCTTGCCGGAACTTGATGTGTGCGCACTTCTTGCGGCGTAGCACGTGGCGCAGTGTCGCCCTGCATTTGCGTGGCGACGTTGATTACTGTGCTCGGGTCAATACCAAAAAAATAACTCGCGGCCAGTGCAATGACGATGGTGCCAATGCCAACACCGCGCGCGCCTCCCGGCATGCCACTGCCCATGCCGCGTCGGTCTTCAAAATTGGTGCTCTCTTCTTCATCGTCGAGTCGCATGAATTTACGCGCCCAATGCTGCGCGCATTTGTGCGATGACGGCGTCGTAGCGATGCGGATCGCGCTCGTTCGCTGCGCCGAAAACGGCTGAGCCTGCAACAAAAGTATCGGCACCGGCATTGGCGATTTCAGCAATGTTGCCCACCGTCACACCGCCATCCACTTCAAGCCGAATTTCACGACCCGACTGCGCTGTATAGGCATTGATGCGTTGACGTGCCGCGGCTAATTTCACCAGCGTCGAAGGAATAAATTTTTGCCCGCCGAATCCCGGATTCACACTCATCAACAAAATCACGTCGATTTTGTCCATCACGTAGTCGAGGTAATCGAGCGGTGTGGCCGGATTAAAAACCAAGCCCGCTTTGCAGCCCGATTCGCGAATCAAACCTAGCGTGCGATCAATGTGTTCTGAGCCTTCGGGATGAAAAGTGATTACATTTGCGCCCGCTTTGGCGAAATCGGGAATGATGCGATCAACCGGTTTGACCATCAAATGCACGTCGATGACCGCTTTGGTAATCGGCCGAATTGCTTCACACACCAGCGGACCAATTGTTAAGTTTGGAACGTAATGATTGTCCATCACGTCGAAGTGAATCCAGTCCGCGCCTGACGCAATGACGTTGGAAATTTCTTCACCGAGCTTGGCGAAGTTGGCGGAGAGGATGCTGGGAGCGATGAGATATTTGGTGGAGGACATGGGCTTGTTCAAGCGATGAGTGTCGTGGAATGTTAGCGAAAAAAATTGATCGAAACGGATTATCCGCGCGGCCCGCCGGATCGACCACCGCGCTGGCTCAGTGGATGACGTGGTGCGGCTGAGACTCGGCGCATGCCCGGCTTGGCGGCGGGATTCTGACGGCGTGTGGTCGGCACCAACTGGCGATTAGGCATGGTCGAATTCGCACCGACAGTACCTGTCGGCTGCCACGCGGGTACCAGATGCTTTTTCCCCGGCCCGATTAAATCGGCGCGACCCATTTCTTTCAATGCCTCGCGCAATACCGGCCAGCCTGCTGGATCGTGATAGCGCAAAAACGCCTTGTGCAATTTGCGTTGACGGCCGGAACGGACGATAGGCATGGTTTCTGATGTTTCGGTGACTTTGCGCAGCGGATTTTTTTCGGTGTGCCACATTGCCGTGGCCAGCGCCAACGGTGTCGGCAAAAAAGTTTGCACTTGATCGAGACGGAAATTATGTTTCTTTAACCACAGCGCCAGATTGAGCATGTCCTCATCGGTTGTGCCCGGATGCGCGGCGATGAAATATGGAATCAGATATTGCTCTTTGCCGGCTTCTTTGGAGAACTTCTCGAACATCTGGCGGAAGCGCTCGTAGCTGCCCATGCCGGGCTTCATCATTTTTGAGAGCGGCCCATCTTCAGAATGTTCCGGCGCGATTTTTAAGTAGCCACCGACATGATGCGACACCAATTCTTTGACGTATTCGGGCGATTTGACGGCGAGGTCGTAACGCAGGCCTGAGCTGATCAAAACTTTCTTGATGCCGGGTAGCGCACGGGCTTTACGATAGATGTTGATGAGTGGCGCGTGATCGGAATTCAAGTTCTCGCAAATGCCGGGATAAACGCAGGACAGTCGGCGACATGAGGCTTCAATTTTTGGGTCTTTGCAAGCCATCCGATACATGTTCGCTGTCGGTCCGCCGATGTCCGAAATGATGCCGGTGAAGCCCGGCGTCTTGTCGCGGATTTCCTCGATCTCGTGGATGATCGAATCCTCCGAGCGGCTCTGGATGATGCGCCCCTCGTGCTCGGTGATCGAGCAGAAGGTGCAGCCGCCAAAGCAGCCGCGCATGATGTTGACGCTGAAACGAATCATCTCCCAGGCCGGGATTTTGGTTGTGCCGTCATGGCCACCGCTCTCGTCCGCATAGGCGGAGTGCGGGCTGCGCGCGTAGGG
>JANYAW010000347.1 GCA_025361105.1 Rhodocyclaceae bacterium
CGGTGGCTGCCGCAAACGCTGTCACCTGCTTGACTTGCTCAAATTGGCGTGCCGCAATTTTCTCTGCTGGCTGCCATTGGTTTTGCTCGATTTGAAACAGTAATGCCAACTTGTTTGCCGCCAATTGATTCGGAAATCCCGGCCAGATTAGCTCGGGAACAAACGATCGATAATTTGTATCGGTTCTCATGTATCGCAGTTATCCCCTACGTTGCAGCGTTACGATTGGACAGCAATGACCCAGTTCATAGTCAGGTTCAGTGATGTCGAGCAGATTAAAGCCACCGAGTTCTTCGCCGGCCAGGCGAGCGACTTCCGCCGCTTCGGTGAGGTAATAGGTCGCCATGCTATCGCGATGAAACTCCAGTGCGCGAACGTGAGGCAAGGCCCAGCCGTAGCGCGTCGCAAGCTGGTCAAATTCGCCAACTGCCTCGCGGATGCTGGCAACCACCCTGCGCGGTTGCACGCCGACCGTCGGCTCGCCATGCAACGCGCCCCATAGGCGCAACTTCAATGCATCCAGGCTGGCAATTTTGCCCGCCGCAAGGTCGGCAAAAATGCTGGCAGTACTTCCGGTGCGACCCACTGGTGAAAACAGCCTGACCACGAAGATTCCATCGACGGCCAGCACGCGCCGAAGCTCGCCGAGCAATTGAGCTTGCTGGTCGGGATAGCGCAACATGCCAAAGCCGCCATCCAACACCACGATATCAAGACTGTTGTCGGCGAACGGGATGGCGGTCCACGAGCCGATGACTGCCGCCGAAGGACTGCCCAGCCAAACCGCATCAACCATTTGCTGCGAGGCGTCCAGTGCTTTTAGTGTTGTTCCGGCCGGCCATCTGAGCGAATACAGTTCCGGTGTAACACCCAGTATCAGCGCGCGGGGCGGGGAGGCGTGCTGTTTCTGCCATTGGTGGATGGCTGCCTCAAATAGCGCGCCGTCCTGTGCGGAGGGTCTGAGTGGCGGTCCAACGAAGCGCCAGATCGCGCCCATTCGCGCCCAATGTCCGTCCGTCATCGATAGCCGGCGACCAGCGGAAACTCTGCTAGGCTGCGATCAAATCGCTCACGGTATTGTGCGAGCTGGTCGGGCGTCAAGGCTGCCACGCCTTCGCCCACATTGCCGTGACGGATGAACTGATCGGGATGGCGCACGAAGTAGGGCACATTGGTTTTGCCGATGAAATGCTCATTGCGTGGGGAAAAGCGGGCTTCGTGCTGCTTCATGTGCGGGAAGCTACACCGTTCGATGACACGCTGCATGGTTTCGTCGCTCGGCGTTATTCCGCAATCTTTTGCGACAGTCCGCACAGTTCCGGCGAAATCGCGTTTCAGATCTTCAAAACGAACATAGCTTATCGGCAGTTTGGCGGAATTTTTCAGCCACGGGCGAATGTGGTCAAACCAGTTGTACTCAGTGCCATTGATGAAGTCGTCGAAGTGTTCGGCAAATGTTCCGTCGAAACGCTTGAAGTTGTAGCGGTGATGAAAAAGTGACAGGCAAACATCGCGGCCGTCGCGTACAACAAAAACGAAGCGACCACGCCGACCGGCATTAAACCGCGTGTAGTCATCATGCGACTTGATGATTCGTGGCTGTGGCGTGCAAGCGGGTTCAACTTCGCGCAGCGCTGCGTAGTACACCCACGGCGATATGTCGAATAGATGATCAAAATCCATGGCGCCGGATGTCGTGAGCTGATACAAGATCATTTGCATCCAGGTGGTGCCGGACTTTGAGAAGGTTGAGACCAAAAGATCATCGTCAGCTTCACCGAATCGTGCAAGATAGTGGTGATATCGGCATTCGAATTCCCAGAAGGATGTTTTTAGGCTGGGACTCATCCTTTTGGCAGCTCGACTGACGGTATGCACGGCTGAGGATTTGGCGATTTCCCAAGAGTTGGTGATTATGGGTTTTGTTTGTTGAGTTGACATAATATAAATTATGCGAAGTTGACTACGGCGACTTCAAAGGTCGTACAGCCAATGATTTGCCAACTTCCGCCAGAATTGCATCCGCATTTTTACCATCATAATCAAGCAGTTCAGTATCCGCACCGGCACGGCGCAGCGCTAATGACACCTCAGCGTGATCGTTTTGGGCGGCGAGCATTAAAGCGGTTCTGCCATTGGGTGCGCGGGCATCCAGCTTGGCACCTTTGGCTATCAAAAGCTCGAC
>JANYAW010000418.1 GCA_025361105.1 Rhodocyclaceae bacterium
CTTTCTCGACGAGAGCGAAGACGCGGTGCCGATCGAAGACGCAGTGCTGAAAGCGGTTGACGAGTTATTCCTTGCCACCAGCGAAGGCGACGTGCTGGTGTTCTTGCCCGGTGAGCGCGAGATTCGTGAGGCGGCCGATGCGCTGCGCAAACATGCGTTCGGCAAAAACGCCAGCGGTCTGGAAGTGCTCTCATTATTTGCTCGTCAGTCCGCGGCCGAACAAGCCCGCGTGTTTAGCGGCCACCAAGGTCGTCGCGTAATTCTGGCCACCAACGTGGCCGAAACTTCGCTCACGGTTCCCGGAATTCGCTACGTAGTCGACTCTGGATTAGCGCGCGTTAAACGCTATTCACATCGCAACAAAATTGAGCAATTGCAAGTCGAGCCAATATCGCGTGCGGCAGCCAGTCAGCGCGCCGGACGTTGCGGGCGGGTCTCGGCAGGTGTGTGTTTCCGGCTGTATGAGGAAGACGATTTCAACAAACGCGATGCTTACACCGAACCGGAAATTTTGCGCTCCAGCTTGGCTGGGGTGATATTGCGGATGAAGTCACTGCACTTGGGTGACGTGGAAGATTTTCCGTTTCTCGAAGCGCCACCACCCCGCATGATTACCGACGGTTATACGCTCCTTACGGAGCTAGGTGCCTTAGCGACACCCCCTCCCGACCTCCCCCGCCGGGCGGGGGAGGCGACTGAGATGCCCGCTGTCGCGGGACGTGAAAGCAAGACGCTCACCGAAATTGGCATTGAGCTGGCCAAACTTCCACTCGATCCAAAAATCGGCCGCATGATTTTGGCCGCGCGTGAGCACAGTTGTTTGAAAGAAATGCTCATCATTGCCGCCGCTTTGTCGGCGCAAGATCCACGTGACCGCCCGCAAGAACATGCTGCGGCGGCGGATCAAGCGCATGCGAAATGGAAAGACGAAAAATCTGAATTTTTGTTTTACTTGAAGCTGTGGAGCGCGACCGAAGAAATCTGGAAACACGAATCGAGCAATAAGCAACGACAATGGTGTCGCAGTAATTTTTTGTCGTGGATGCGCGTGCGCGAATGGCGCGATGTGCATGCGCAACTGCATGTGACCTGCACCGAGCACGGCTGGAAAGAAAATCAAATCACGGCGAGTTACGAAGCCGTACACAAGGCTTTACTGACCGGGCTGCTTGGGCACATTGGGCTGAAGGCCGAGGAAGAAAATCACTACCTCGGGGCGCGCGGAATCAAATTTCATATTCATCCTGGTTCGTCATTAATTAAGAAAGCCGGGCGCTGGATCGTCGCGGCCGAGTTGGTTGAAACCTCACGTTTGTTCGCACGCTGCGTGGCGAAAATCGAGCCGGAGTGGCTGGAGCAAGTTGGCGCGCATTTGATTCGTCGGCACGTATTCGAGCCGCATTGGGAAAAGAGTTCCGGGCAGGTTGCGGCATGGGAGCGCGTGAGCTTGCACGGCTTGATGATTCACGCCAAGCGGCGCGTTGCATTTGGAAAACCGGGTAGTCCAAAAGCCGACGTGGAATTGGCACGCGAACTGCTGATTCGTCGTGCTTTGGTGGAAGGCGAAATCGGCGACGACTGGGCAAAGAAGTGGCGCTTTTTCCAACACAACGCCAAGCTGATGAAAGAAATCGAACTGCTCGAACACAAATCGCGGCGACCCGATGTTTTGGTTGATGATGAATTGATATTCGCGTTTTACGACAACAAAATTCCTGAAGGTATGGTGTCCTTGGCGGCATTCGATAAGTGGCGGCGCGAAGCGGAGAGCGTTGACGCGAAATTACTCTGCCTGGAAAAAGATCAACTGATGCGTCACGAGGCGGCCGGCATTACCACCGATGCATTCCCGCCACATTTTTTACATCGCGGTCAGCAGTTCAAACTGAGCTATCACCATGATCCGGGTGCGGCGGATGACGGGGTGACGATGAGCTTGCCATTGCTCGCGCTGAATCAAATTCCGGCGAACCGCTGCGAGTGGTTGGTACCCGGATTGCTCAAGGAAAAAGTCCTGGCGCTGCTTAAAACTTTGCCGCAGCGTTATCGCCATCGGCTGCAACCATTGGATGATTTTGCACGTGATTTTTGCGATGCCGAAAATGATTTTGACGAGCCTTTTGCGCGCGCGGTGACGCGTGCGGTAGAGGAAAAGCTGGCGATGAAATTGCCGCTTGATGCGTTTCGCGCTGGCGAGTTGCGCGCGCATTTGGCGATGAATTTTCGGCTCACCGATACCCACGGCGGCACACTGGCGTTCTCGCGCAATTTGCCAGAATTGCGTGCGCAGTTTCGAGATCGAGTTGAACAGGCGTATGCCGAAGCGGTGACCGATGCGCCAGTTGGAAGTGGCGTGCAGTGTCGGCTTTGCACAGCCGACCCGCTGCACAGGCGCAAGGGAATCCCTTGCGAATTCCCCGCTTCGCCGCCGTCGTCAGCAGTATCAGCGAGTCACACACGCTGGAACTTCGGCGCACTGCCCGAACTGATGGAAATCAAGCGCGCAGGTGCGACAGCGATGCTCGGCTTCCCAGCACTAGTCGACGAAGGCACATCGGTGCGCCTTGCCGTGTTCGACACTGAAGAAAAAGCCCGGCAAGCGCATCGCAACGGCTTGACACGTTTGTTCGCGTTGCAGCTTTCTGC
>JANYAW010000039.1 GCA_025361105.1 Rhodocyclaceae bacterium
TCTGCCCGCTGATACCGATCCCTACGCCCCCAGTGTGTATGCCAAGGCCGCCGAAAACTTGCGCACGATGCTCACCGCTGGCGTTTTGGTGCGTGATGAAATGCCCTGCTACTATGCCTATCGCCTGAGCATGCCGACCACAGACGGCTTGCATGTGCAGACTGGCTTGGTCGCTGCGGCATCGGTGGCGGAATACGAAGCGAATCGAATTCGCAAACATGAATACACCCGCCCCGACAAAGAAGATGATCGGGTACGACAAATCGAAGCGCTTAACGCGCAGACTGGCCCGGTGCTGTTGGCCTATCCCGAATCAGCCGCCGCCGACGCTTTGATTGCCGCGATCACCAACAGCGCCGCCGACGCAGATTTAACCGCCGACGATGGTATTCGTCATGAAATTTGGGTGCTGAGTGACGAAGCAAAATGCAATGCCATCACCCGCACTTTTGAAGGTATGGCAGCGCTCTACATTGCTGATGGTCACCACCGCTCGGCCGCAGCGTCGCGCGTCGCTGCGGCACGTCGTCAACATGGCCACGAGCTGGCTTCGGATTATTTTTTGACAGTGATTTTTCCGCATCACCAAATGAAAATTCTGGACTACAACCGTGTGGTCAAAGATTTGAACGGACTTGACCAGTTGGTGCTGGTGACACGCTGTCAAGAAGCCTTTGTGGTGGAAGAAAGTACTGTTCGCGTGCAACCATCTCAGGCGGGTGAGTTCGGGATGTATCTGGGTGGCAAATGGTACAAACTGACGATCAAACCGGAACTGATTCCCAATGACCCCGTAGCGAGTTTGGACGTGTCTTTATTATCCGATCACCTGCTCGCGCCGATACTGGATATCGCCGATTTGCGCACCAACAAACGCATCGATTTCGTCGGCGGAATTCGCGGCTTGGGTGAGTTGGAAAAACGCGTCGACTCGGGTGAAATGGCCGCTGCCTTTGCCCTTCACGCCACAAGCATGACTCAACTGATGAATGTCGCTGACAGCAACAATGTGATGCCACCCAAGTCGACGTGGTTTGAGCCTAAGCTTGCCGACGGACTAGTGTCACACGTGTTGGATTAGAACTACTCCAGCACTTTAATCACCGCCGCCAGCATCGCCTGTGGCTTGTAATGCAGCCGGAATGGGGTAAGCCCCAAACGCACAATCACCAGTTGCTTTGAAGGCACGATGGCGACCGATTGGCCGTCGTGACCGAGCATCCAGAATGTGTCCGGCGGCAACTTGAATACTGTATCGGGACTCTTGTCCTCGGGCGAATCACCGCTCGGCCCCCAGCGCCACACCTGCCCTTTTCCATAAGCGCCTTTGGATGCTGGCGCAACACTACTCATCATCGCCACAAATCCTTCGGGCAACAAGCGCTGACCTTGCCACACGCCATCTTGGGCGAGAAACTGGCCGAAGCGCGCCCAGTCTTGCGCCGTGGCATACATGTAACTCGAGCCAACCAAATTGCCACGCGCATCGGCTTCAATCACTGCACTGCGCATGCCCAGCGGCGCGAACAATCGCTGTTGCGGAAAACTCAGTGACTCTGCACCTACGATTTTTTGCCATACGCTTGATAAAAACACCGTCGTGCCACTGGAATAATTCCATGTCGTCCCAACCGGATGTTCCAGTGGCTGCGCACGCACATAGGCGGCCATATCGGGCTCCAGATAGAGCATGCGTGTGACATCCGACACATCGCCATAGCCTTCGTTAAAACGCAAGCCACTACTCATCGCCATCAAGTCGGCGATTGCGATTTTTTCACGTCCGTCGGGTGGCGTGGTGGTCGGCCACCAACCGGCTTGGTCAAGCTTCAGCTTTTCATCTTTGACCTGCATGCCGATGATGGCGGCGGTAATCGATTTGGTCATCGACCAACCGAGCAAGGGCGTGTCGCGCGAGAACCCATCGGAATAACGTTGGGCAATTAGTTTGCCGTTGTGAATCACCACAATTCCGCGCATACCCTGACCTGCCAAACCATCTTGCGCAATGATGTCTTGAACGGCGCTATTTATCTCGGCTTCAGTCCCATCCGGCCACATCTGTTTATTTGCCACAGGTGGCGGCGCTGGAGACACAAACTGATGCGTCACCGCCTGTGCAATATCGCCGTCAGGCACAGTCGCGCAACCTGTGCCGGCACGATAAACCGCCAAGCCCTTGCCGATGAAACCGAATAATCCGGCGCGAACGGTTTTCGTTTCGCGATTGATGTCCACCTGCATCACGCGCAACAGCGGATGTCCCGGTGCTTGAACGTCCAATTGCAAAACTTCTTGTGCATCTCGGTTGGCCAAAAACACATTCGAGCAAACAATTTTTGCCGTGTAGTTGGCACCGACACGAATCATTTCGGGCGGCATTAAAAACAACAAGGGCGGTGTTGCAACGAAAAGCAAACCAGCGCCGCCGAAAATTAGCCATCTCAAACGCATTACTTCATCTTTCTAAAAAGTTCGGGCTGTCGATTACGGCAGCCCGGCTTCATGCAAAGAAAACCGCAATCTTGATGCCTTACATATTCACTTTGAATTCCATGCCAACAAAGCGCGGCGGGGTAATGTTATTGGCATAAGGGGTGCCTAAAGTGAATGCCGTTTGACCACCGTTATCGTAATCTAGGTACTGCTTATTCAACAAATTATTAACGATCAAAGCAAGGCCATAACGGTGAGTTTGATTCTCCCAACCCAGCTTGAAATCGACTCGTGTTTGCGCCTGACCGGGATCAAAACTAACGCCTGGCATGCACGAAAACTCATCATAACTTTGCGCATTGCAGCGTTTCTTACCCTTGTGTGTCGCTTGCAAGGTGGCCTCTGCAAACCCATCAAACACCGGCCACTTGGCCGTTGCACCACCCATCATCGTCCAGTGCGGCGTTTCGGTTGACTGTCCATCAAGCTTTACCACCAAGCCGGTAGCATGCGAAGTGAATTGGCCGTGTGTGTATTTCAAATCGATGTATTCCGCGCCACCAAAAAAAGTCAGCACCTTGTTGACGCGCCAGCGCGCATCAAAATCGAGACCTTTGGCTTCCTGATCGCTCACCGTCACTTGGTAAGTCGGTAGGGCAGGCGGAACCACCGGGTTGAGAGAAATCTCTTGCAGATTCTTAAATTTGTAGGCAAAGAAAGATGCGTTCAACGCAATTTTGGTTTCCGGAACATAAGTCTTGAAACCTGCCTCAAAGTTGGTCATTTTTTCTGGCGCAAACCGTCCCGTCTCTTTGTCGGTCGGATTCGGGTTGTTCCAGTTGTAGCCACCAGCCTGATAGCCTTTTGAAATCGAGGTGAACAACATCGTGTCTTTCGACAGCTTGTGATCCAACACTAAGCGCGGACTCCAGTCAGTCCAGCTATGTGACGAACTGACTGGCGACGAAGCGACGTTGGCTTGGTCGATAAACAGTATGTTGGTCGTCGTCGCACCGAGGAACCCCGTTGCGATTGCATTACCCACTGGCAGCACCGTTCCCGGCGGCGCATTCGATGTTGCTGCCGGAACAAACCACGACGGCTTTTTCTTGTCGCGCGTATAGCGCACGCCGCCAGTCAAATTCGTCATCGGTGCAAGATGCCAAATCACGTCACCAAACAAGGCCATCGACTGCGTTTTCATACCGAAGTAGGTTCGTTCGTCCCAAATATAACGATCAAATGCACCGACACCACCTAGGTTGGCATCGAAGGGTGAGAACGGAAAACCGGCATTGACAAAATTGGTGTCGAATGCTGCAACGGTGCCATTGCCGCCCAAGGTTTGCGTCGCGGTCGCATTAAAGTAACTCGCACCAGCAACCCAATCAAGCGTGTCGCTCTTCGCCGACAATTTGAAATCCTGTTGAAAGGACTTCTCGTCTTTGATATCTACCGTTGCAAAATAAGTTCGGAAATTTGACGTACCGTCATTATCGGTAATGTTTTGCGATTTGTATTTTCGATAAGCCGTCAATGACTGAAATGTCATGCCATTCAAAGGCATTTCGATTTTCATGGTCAGGCCATCAAATTTGCGTGTCTCCCAGTTCGG
>JANYAW010000063.1 GCA_025361105.1 Rhodocyclaceae bacterium
GTTCGTCAGCGCGGAGAAACGTCCGTCGGCTGTCACCCCCATCCACGTGCCACCGGCTTCGATGTCTTTGCCCGCTAAAACGGCTGGCGCTTCATTCCAAAAATTTGCAGCAGCGGTAGGGCGAAGAAAAAATTCATCGCGATTGGCAGCGACGACCAAGGGATAGCGCGGATGAACTTGCCACGCGAAAATAATCAGGCACATGTGTATTTGATGTAGCGATGGTCCGTGACCTAGTCGTCAGTTGGTGCTGGTGACACGCCGTCATCAGCGCCCATCGCATACGGTAACGCATGCACTCGCGGACGCGGCCCCGTCGGTGTTCCAAGATTGATTTCGCCGGTTTCGATCGCGCTGCTTTGCACACAAATCAGCGCATCAAATCCACCGCTGGGCGCGGGAGTACAACTCACCACCGACCCGCATTGTTGCTCGCCAGTTTGCGCAGAAAATACCGGCGCACCAGCAAGGAATTTTTCTGTGTGATCGAAATGCACGCCAAACATTCGACGCTTAATTTTGCCCAAATATTGCGTGCGCGCAACGATTTCCTGACCTGGATAACAGCCTTTGGTGAAGCTCACACCAGCCACAGCGGGCAATTCCATATTGAGCATTTGCGGTACAAAAGCTTCCTGAGTCGCGGCCACCACGCGTGGTTGTCCGGCCTGGATTTCCAGCCATTGCCAGGCTTGTGTGCCTACCGCTGGTGCATGCGTACGAAGTTCCGACCAGCGAGCCATTGCTGCGGTGGGTGTCATGCACAACAACCAACGCGTGGTGTCCAGCCGGATCGCGCTACCATCGCTGATAGCCGCAACCGAATGCGCCGCTGCATCAGTGTTCAAATCAATCACACCAACCGGTCTGGACACCCCAATCAACGCCAGTTCATCTGTCGCGTCGGTGAGTTTCACTTTCGAGCGCAGCACATACATGGAGAGCTTCTTGAGAATTCCCGCTAGGACATCACTTGGCATCATCAACAAAAAATCTTCACCAGTGTGCCAAATCAGCATGCTCGCCAACAGCCGACCTTTGGGCGTGCACATGCCTGCAAAACGTGCCGTCGCGGCATCAATTCCGCTAACGTCATTGGTCAATAAATTGTGCAGAAACACGCTTGCATCCACGCCGCTGGCACGAATCAGGCCGCAATCAAGCAGTGGTGCAACGACCATCCCGTCTTGTGCAGCACGCAGTTCCTGCGCCGCTGCACCAAAGTCCATGTGCGTTTCGCTCATCCCCCGCTGGCTGAGGAAATTTATCCACTGCATGTTCATTTGCACGTTCCGTATGAGAGAAACGGAATGCTATCATTTCCACCTGTCCTCTATGCGCGCAGAGATTTTCCTGCTGGATTGTCCTGCCTAAGTGACCGCCATGAAAACGCTCAAGATAATTTTCCTGCTCATCCTGTTAATTTTTGCGGCAGCTATCGGTATCACAACGCGATTTTTTACCCACGATTTACCGCTCAACTCAGCGCGAGTCAGCTTCACTATTCCGGCTGGCGCAAGCTTGCAATCAGTAGCACAGCGCATGGAGTCGGCAGGCGTTGAAATGCCCGCATGGCAACTGACGTGGTTTGGGCGCCTTATGGGACGTGCTTCCACTATCAAGGCCGGCAGTTATGAAATCGAGCGCGGTATCACGGCCATCGAGTTGATCAACAAGCTTACCCGTGGCGAAGTTTCAATGGCGGATGTGCTTCTGGTAGAAGGCAAAACCTTCGCGCAATGGCGAGCCGCGCTTAACGAACATCCTGATCTCGCCCACGATTCACTAAAGCTTACCGATGCAGCGATTTTGCAACGAATCGGCACGCCGGAAAAAAATCCAGAGGGCATATTTTTCCCCGATACCTATCTGGTCGACAAAGGCAGCAGCGATTTGGAAGTCTTGCGCCGCGCGCGTGCTGCAATGGCCTTGAATCTCGGTAATGCTTGGGCAGGACGCGACACTTTGGTCAAACTCGCAGACCCATATTCAATGCTGATACTCGCTTCTATTGTGGAAAAAGAAACCGGACTGGCAGCGGATAGACCTCAAATCGCGGCGGTGTTCGCCAACCGGTTGCGTAAAGGAATGCCGCTGCAATCCGATCCTACCGTCATCTATGGCATGGGTGCCAAGTTCGATGGCAATCTGCGCCGCCTTGATTTAATGACCGATTCGCCGTGGAACACCTACACCCGCACCGGTTTGCCGATCACGCCGATTGCGATGCCCGGAATGGCCTCGCTATTGGCCGTCAGTCGGCCGCCGCCGAGTGACTATTTGTATTTCGTTGCCCGTGGTGATGGCTCCAGCGAATTTTCGACGACGCTTGAAGAACACAACCGCGCTGTGGCCAAATTTCAAAAATGACGACAGGCATCCGCGGGCGATTCATTAGCTTCGAAGGCATTGACGGCGCAGGCAAAAGCACACAGCACCAGTGGCTGGTTGAGCACTTAAGAGCGCAGGGTAGGGAAGTGGTAGCCACCCGCGAACCTGGTGGCACGCCGCTGGGCGAGAAGTTGCGTGCCCTGTTACTAGCCGAGCCCATGCAACTCGATACCGAAGCGCTGTTGATGTTTGCCGCACGCCGCGAACATGTTGAGTTAGTGATTCGTCCAGCCCTGGCGCGTGGTGCGTGGGTGGTTTGTGATCGCTTTATCGATGCGTCGATGGCGTACCAAGGCGGCGGGCGGGGTTTGAGTACGACTCGCTTAAGCCAATTGGCGCAGTGGACCGTGGGCGATCTAAAACCCGATTTGACCTTGTTGTTCGATTTGCCAGTCGATATCGCTATGGCGCGACTTTTTGCCGGAACGCAAAATCCTGACCGATTCGAGCGTGAGCAAGCCGAGTTTTTTGAACGAGTACGCGCGACTTATTTGACGATTGCTGCATCCGAACCGCATCGGGTGCGCGTGATTGATGCCGGATTATCGCTTTCTGAAATTCAAGTAATACTTGAGAATATCATTGCAAGCCTTTGATAAAATTAATCTTGACATTCATAAATCGCAATGGAATGAGTTATTGCGATTAGGCTTGGCACGTCTGCCACATGCGCTGTTACTCACCGGAGCGCCCGGGCTTGGCAAACGCCAGTTCGCCGAGCAGTTAGTCAATTTGCTGTTGTGTGAGCGCGTTGATGCGACGAATCCAGCGCCTAGTAGTTGCGGTGAATGTCCTGGCTGCCGGTGGCTAAGTGCCGATTCGCACCCCGATGTGCGCTACGTCAGCCCGGAAAGCGATGAGACTGACGATGATTTGGATGCCGCTTCGACGGCCGACAAAGCACCGGAAAAGATCGTGTCACCCACGGCAAAAGCCAAGGCCAAAAAACGTACGCGTGCCAGCATCAAAGTGGCTGCCATTCGCGATTTGGAAGACTTCGTTTTCGTCGGTAGTCACCGTCAGGGTCGTCGTGTGATTTTAATCACCGATGCCGACGCGATGAACAATATTGCCATAAATGCACTTCTTAAAATACTTGAAGAACCACCTGCAACTGTTTATTTTATATTGATAACATCGAACAAAGATAGATTGTTGCCTACACTCCGCAGCCGCTGTCGCCAGCTCGCATTTACTCGGCCATCGATCAAAGCCGCAAGTCTTACTTTGCGCGAATTGGGATTGCCAATGGGCAGCGAAGTTTTGCTCTCACTTGCTGGCGGCGCGCCCATGCAAATCCAACGTTGGCATCAGTCTGAGAAAATCGACGGGCTAAAAGCGCTACTAAAAACTTTCCAGCACGCCGGTAATAACCCGCTGGCGCTGGCTGCTCGATGGGATGATCTATTGAAAAAAGATGAGCAATTGAAAATAGAGTTTTTGGTCGAAGCCGTGCAGCGCTGGGTCGTCGATGAAGCGCTGGCGTCCGAAGCGCGCCTCAATGCCGCGACATTTGCCGGTTGGCGTGGGCTGCTGCAATGCCGTCGCGCGGCCGGACATCCTTTGAATCAATTGCTTTTTCTGGAAGAAATTGCCACCCACGCGCTGCGTGCGACCGGCAAATTGGCGTCGCCAAGGCAGGTCGCGGCATGAGCACACCATTGCTGGTTGATTCGCATTGCCACCTTGATTTCCCTGATTTCATAGGGCGAGAAGCCGAATTGCTGGCCGAGATGGGAAATAACGCCATCGGCTGGGCGCTGATTGCCGGTGTTACGCTTGAGCGATTTCCGGCGGTACGACTTTTGGCCGAAACTTATGCGTCGATATTCGCCGCCGTTGGCGTGCATCCCGATACAGATGGCGAGCAGGGCGCGGTGCAAGAGCCCGATGTACAGACGTTAGTCAGGCTGTCCAATCATCCCAAAATTGTGGCGATTGGCGAAACTGGCCTTGACTACTACCGCCTCAAAGGCGATCTGGAATGGCAGCGCGAGCGCTTTCGGGTTCATATCCGCGCCGCGTTGGCCACCGGCAAGCCCTTGATTATTCACACCCGAGAGGCTGCCGACGACACTTTACGTATCCTCAAGGAGGAGGGCGCTGGCGCAGTTGGTGGGGTTTTTCATTGCTTCACCGAAACCACCGCCGTTGCCGAGGCTGCCCTGGATTTGGGTTTCCACATCTCCATGTCCGGCATCGTAACTTTCAAAAATGCGCTACAAATCAAGGAAGTGGCCAAGATGGTCCCAATCGATCGGTTGCTGGTAGAAACCGATTCGCCGTATCTCGCGCCGGTGCCGTTTCGTGGCAAACAGAACCAGCCAGCCTGGGTGAAGCATGTCGCCGAAGAAGTTGCACGCTTGCGCGGCCTATCGCTTGATGAACTTGCCATCGCGACGACCAACAATTTCTTTCAGCTTTTCAAGAGCGCTAGCCGTGCCTGATTTTGCTCACGCTGAAGCTTTCAACGGCGTGTCGCCAGCACCAACTGGCATACGCCGCTACATAAAGATGCTGTTGGTGCTGGGCGCTTTGTCGCTATGCAGTCACACCAGTGCGCTTGCCGGAGCCTACGACGACATTTTGCTTGCAACCGAAAATGGCCGGACTAGCGTGGTCAAGGATTTGGTTCTGCGCGGCATGGACATCAACACCACTGATCCAGAGGGCTCGACCTTGCTGCTGATTGCCGCCCGTGGCGACTACACTTCGCTAGTGGAATTTTTGCTGCAAAACCGTGCCAGCGTCGGCAAGCGCAACCGTTACGGCGATACCGCCTTGCATGTTGCCGCCGCTCAAGGAAACGTGGCCTGCGTTGCACTGTTGTTGGCGGCCGGTGGCGAAACCGACCCCAGTGGCTGGACACCGCTGCATTACGCCGCCTATGCGGGTCACGCCGAAGTGGTCGAGCTTTTGATAGCCAAAGGTGCCAAGCTGGATGCCCGCGCACCCAATGGCAGAACCGCTTTAATGCTCGCCGCCCAAAACGACCACGCCGCTGTTTCACTAGCGCTGCGCCGTGCTGGTGCGGATGTCGAACTGCTTGATTATGATGGCAAAAGTGCCGAGGCAATTCTGGCGGAAGTTGGCAAATCATCGTCTGTACCTCCGTTGAAATCGCCGTAGTGAATTTCGCATAATTTATATTATGTCAACTAATTCAACGAAACCAATCATCATCAGCCCTTGGAATGTCTCCCGAACTTCCGCAGTACACGGTGTCAGCCGAGTCGCGCAGCGACTAATCCCCAATCCGAAAACATCTGCATGGGAATTTGAATGTCGTTATCGCCACTATCTTGCACGATTCGGTGAAGCTGATACAAGATCATTTGCATCCAGGTGGTGCCGGACTTTGAGAAGGTTGAGACCAAAAGATCATCGTCAGCTTCAC
>JANYAW010000130.1 GCA_025361105.1 Rhodocyclaceae bacterium
AGCAGAAATCACGCGGATGCCAATGGGCAATTCGTCTATCGGCTCGGCAAATCGGGTGGCGGAAACGACTACGGTGGGGGTGCTGTTGGATACCTGGGCTAGTGCCGGGAAACTACTGAAAAGTGCCGCAGAAATCAGAGAAAGCTTGGCAATGCGATGTGGAAAGTTTGGATGTGCGTTCATGGAATTCTCCTTCTTCGACCCACGTCCCCGTAGGTCGATGCGTGCAACGAAATAAGAAAGCGCGTGAAGGAGATTCGTCGGAGTCGGCGCGCCAAATGCGGTGCGACAAACAACCGCACGCCGCCCCTCGCAGCGAATTCAACGGTTGTTCGTGGCCGGTCTCCGGGCTCAGAAGTCTTGCGGCATCGCCTTCCCAAGGAGTTCGTCCTCAGTGGCAAACTGATGCAGCCTCACTTCCTTACCGTTGCGGGGGCAGCACAGGCATCAGACCTGTTTCCCGTTTCACCGTCGGAGAAAATCCCCTCGGGCACCGCGAACAATGGAGCGATTTTACACGCTCACCTGCGCAAGGGATTCACCAGTTGGTGCTGGTGGCACGCCGTTGTTCCCTGAGTTCAATCAGCTCAGGCAGTTAGCAAGCGCTCGCAATAGCGTGCGATCAAATCAATTTCCAGATTCACTGCGTCACCTTCACGCAAATATTTGAGCGTGGTATTGGCGATGGTGTGCGGAATCAAGTTGATCGAAAATTTGCGACCAGACACGCTGTTGGTGGTGAGCGATACGCCATTGACGCAAATCGAGCCTTTGCGGGCGATGTACTTGGCGAGTGACTTGGGCGCTTTGATGACTAGCTCATGCGATTCGCCGATGGGCGCAAAACGCAGCACTTCGCCCAAGCCATCGACATGCCCGCTGACCAAATGTCCACCGAGCCGGTCAGCCAGGCGCAGCGCTTTTTCGAGATTGACTTCGTTGTGTTCAGAGGCACCCAAGCCGGTGGTGCAGTTCAAAGTTTCCAGCGAGACATCGACTTTGAATTGCGTTTTGGCCGATTTGGATTTCGCAATCACCGTCAAACACACGCCGTTATGCGCGATGGAATCGCCCAGCACGACATCGGATAAATCCAAATTGCCTGCCGCAATAGTCAGGCGCACGCCTTGTGCTAGCGGCTTACGTGTGACAATTTTGCCGACGGCGGCGACGATTCCAGTGAACATTTTTATTTCAGCACTCGCTGCAAAGTAGGCAAAAATGCTTCGGCATTTTGATAGCCGACCACACGCAATTCCGGAATTTCCTTGCCGTCTGCAGAGAAGAAAATAATCCCCGGCGGGCCGAATAATTCAAAGCGCTTGAGCAAGGCTTGATCGGCTTCGGTGTTGGCCGTCACATCTGCTTGCAGGAGCAGCATTTTGCTCATCGCGGTGGCGACCTTAGCGTCGGCGAAAGTGTAGCGTTCCATCTCTTTACAGCTCACACACCAGTCGGCGTAGAAGTCGAGCATGACCGGCGTTTTTGCGTTCTCCAGTTCGCGGTCGAGCGCTTCGATTGAGGCGACGCGTTTGAACGCGGTTTGGTGCACGCCAGTTGGTGCTGGTGACACGCCGTTAGGTGTAACCTGCAAGAAATTCAAAGGCTGCAAAGGATCACGCGCGCCGCCAAGTAGCCCGACCAAGATCGCCGAGCCCACGAGCAGCAGTATCACGCCAAGGCCTTTGCCAAATCGTTGCCACCTATGCGCATTGGCGGACAATGAATCGAGCGCATGCAGATAAATAGCTGGCAGGATAAGCAGTGCTGCCCAGCCCAACATCACCAGCCAAGCGGGCATCACCGGCGAGACTAACCAGAGCGCGGTGGCGAGCATTAGCACGCCGAAAAATTGTTTCACGCCGTCCATCCACGGGCCGGTTTTGGGTAGCAAGCTGCGCGAAAAAGCGCCGACCAATAACAGCGGCACGCCCATGCCCAACGCCATTGTGAATAGTGCCACGCCGCCTAAAACCGCGTCACCGGTTTTGGCAATGTAAAGCAGCGCGCCGGCCAGTGGTGCGGCCACGCATGGTCCGACGATCAGTGCCGAGAGCGCACCCATCACGGCAATCGCGCCGAGCGAGCCGCCTTGGTGATTTGCTGATTCGGACAAGCGTGATTGAAATGCGCTGGGCAATTGCAATTCGTAAAAACCAAACATCGATAGCGATAGCACGACAAACACCATTCCAAACGTGCTGAGCACCCAGACATTTTGCAAGGCGTTGGTGAGCAGTGTGCCTGACAAACCCGCAGCCACGCCAACGGCGGCGTAGGTCAGCGCCATACCGAGCACATAGGCGCAGGAGAGCACAAAGGCGCGCAAGTGTGTCACCGCGTGACCATGATTTACGATGATGCCGGACAAAATCGGTACCATAGGCAAGACGCAAGGTGTCAGCGATAACAGCAGGCCAAAGCCGAAGAAGCTCACCAACACCAAGGCCGTGCTTTTGCCATGGAATAACGCAGCAATGCGGCTGGTTTCGTCTTGTGCAACTGGCGTGGTGTTTGGCGTGACGAGTTCGCTAGTTGGTACTAGCGTGGAGTCTCGGTTTTGGGCAGCCGAGCCGCTTTGCGAATTTCCCGCGCCGCCGCCAAGTGATGACGAAACCGCCGCACTCACGAAATCAATCGGTGCTTCCTGAGTCAGTGGTGGATAACAAATTCCGCCATCCCAGCAGCCTTGCGAGACTGTCTTGAGCGTAAAACTTCCGCCTTTGGCGATGATCTGCGAATCCAGCGGCAGCAAAATTTTTACTTCTTTGCGATACGTCTCCACCTTGCCAAAGAGCTCGTCGGTTTTCATTATGCCTTTTGGATATTTGGCTGCGCCTAATTTGATAACTGCATTTCCGTCGACCAACGAGAATTTGAACTTGTCACGATACATGTAATAGCCATCGGCAATCGTCCAGCGTGCTTCAATGGAATTGCCATCAATGACGCTTGCAGACAAGCGAAACGCCTGTGTGGGTGGCAATGGTTCATCGGCGTAAGCCGCTCCGCCGATTGGCAAGCTCAGCGCTAGTAGAACGAGCAGTGCGCGCATCATGAGGCCACACCGCCGTCACATTTTTGCCACACAGTTGCGATGAAATTGCCGCCAAACGGAATTACGCGTGCCACAGCACTACTGCCTGAAAATCGGGATGTAAATAGCATCCGAACATTGTACTCGTGCCACCATTGCGGGCGTTGGTGGGTGTTTGGCCAGCCAGCGCGCAGTGGCATCGGACAAACTAGGGGGTGGAAATCCATGCGTATCAACTTGTCGATTGAGATGGAAAGAGTTACATTGTCAAAACCTATGACGGCGGTGTTGAAATATAGTGCTTTAGCGCTTGCCGTGCGGTTCTGCCACGTTGTTCAATGCGAAATGGAAAAGCCATGAAATTCAAATTGATCTCTGCTGTTCTCGCCGCTGGATTGCTTGCCGTCGCCGTTCCCGGACAAGCGCAAGAAGAGCGCTTCGACATTAGTCGATTTGATGTCAAAGGCAATACGCTTTTGAATCAGACCGACATCGATGCGCTGGTCGCGCCCTTCGTTGGCCCGAAACGCAACTATGGCGATATACAAAAGGCGCTGGAAGCGGTCGAAGGCGCATATCGTGCACGCGGTTATGGTACGGTCAATGTGTATGTGCCCGAGCAAGAACTGACCTCGGGCGCGGTGCGCATCGAAGTGACTGAAGCGGTGCTGGGCAAAATCAATGTAACCGGCAACAAGTTTTTTGATTCGACCAATGTGCGTGCATCACTGCCGCTACTGGTTGAAGGCAAAACGCCAAACTTGCGTGATTTGTCGGAAAGCGTTCAGTTGGCCAACGAAAATCCGGCCAAGCAAGTGGATGTCACACTTGGGGTGTCTGATGACCCGAACAAAGTTGATGCGACGGTCACCGTGGTCGACAGTAATCCGCGAAAATTTATTGTGACCTTGGATAACACCGGTTCAAAAACCTCGGGCGATGTTCGCACTGGTCTGGCTTATCAGCATGCCAATTTGCTCGGTGGTGATGAAGTGCTGACGGCGGCCTACACGACATCTCCCGACAAACCGAAAGACACCAAAGTAGACGTGTATAGCTTGGCCTATCGTCAACCGCTTTACACGTGGGGCGATAGTATCGACGTAATTTACGGCAATTCAAATGTCAGCACACCGACTCCGCAAGCGACCGGATTTGGTGCGGCCTTTGGGATCGCGGGCAAAGGTGAAGTGATTTCTTTGCGCTGGAATCACCTTTTTTCCCGCAGTGGCGAATACACCTCGCGTTTGGTGATGGGACTAGACCATAAATATTTCAACACCCGCTGCCCGTTGGCTGGCGTTGCAACATCGTATGACCCGCCAAATGCGCCGGGCGCGGTGCCGAGTTGCATCCCGCATTCGGATAAACCGGTTTCGCTGAACTATCAGGGGCAATGGCAAGGTGTTGGATTTGCTGCCGATTACAACGTCGGTGCGGCAATGAACTTGCCTTTGGGCACCAAGTACACCAATCCCGCAGGTACTGGTGCTGATCGATACAGTTATATTTCCAATCGTACCGTTCCTGATGATTTTAAGGTCGTTCGCTACGGTGGTAGTTACACCAAGGCCTTGGGTGATTGGCAGTTGCGTGGTGCCTTGAGCGGACAATTCACGTCTGACGGGTTGATTGCGGGCGAGCAAATCGGTCTGGCAGGCTCGTCAGCTGTGCGGGGATTTAACGAGCGCGCCGTGGCCACTGATCGTGGCCATGTGGTGAACTTGGAAGGCTATACGCCGGAATTTGGTGCTGGTTTGGGTATCCCGGGTAGCTTGCGCGCTTTGGCGTTTTTTGATTTTGCACGTGGCGATAACCTCCGGCTTGCGACCTTGAGTACCGTATCCGCTACAGAAGGAATTGCATCGGCCGGATTGGGATTGCGTTATAGCAAAGACAAAGATTTGTCGTTAAAACTAGACTTCGCCGTGGTGACTCAACCGGGGCCGGCGGGCACAGAAAGTCGTGGCGATGTGCGCGGGCATTTGAATATGAGCATAGGGTTCTAGTCAGCGTGAGCGCCGTTTAATACACCACAGCGGGAGACGAAATTTTTTTGGCGTGAGCCTGCCGCGTTCTCCAGAAATAAAGGAAAGCGAACATGACACAGCATCACAAATCGTCTATTGGCACAGTTTCTCGCAAACCAGCTAGAGCGCGCACCCGTTTTCTTGTCGCCGCTGTTTCTGGTTGTTTCGTTTCTAGCGCAATGGCCGATCCAGCGGCATTCACTGTGGTCAATGGAGCGGCGGTTGCGACACAAGTTGGTAATGTCCTCACCATCACCAACAGTGCCGGGGCGATTCTTAACTGGAATAAATTTGGCGTTGCGGCTGGCGACACCACGCGGTTTCAGCAGCCTTCGGCTTCATCAGCGGTGCTCAATCGCGTGCTGGCGGGTGCGCCGATTTCCGAAATCTACGGCACATTAAGTTCCAATGGCAGAGTCTGGCTGATTAATCCGTCAGGCATTCTGGTTGGCGCGAGTGGGCGTGTTGATACAGCAGGATTTGTTGCCGGTACTTTGGGTGTCTCCAATTCAGATTTCCTCGCCGGTCGTTTCAACTTTGGCGCCAGCGAAGGTACTACCGCAGGCATCGGTGCCGTGGTTAATCACGGTGCAATCACCACATCTTCGGGTGGTTCGGTGTATCTCATCGCACCGAATGTGAGCAATGACGGCATCATCACCACGCCGCAAGGCGAAACGATTCTGGCTGCTGGGCAAACCGTCCAGTTGATTGACACTGGCACGCCGGGTGTCAAGGTAGAAATAACAGGAGCAGAAGGCAACGCTACCAATTTGGGCGACATCGTGTCTGATGCCGGACGCATCGGTATCGCCGGGGTCATCGTTCGAAATTCAGGCACGCTCAATGCCAGCAGCGTGGTCAGTGAAGGCGGGCGGGTATTCCTTAAAGCGAGTCAAGATGCCTATGTGGATGACGCTGGCCGAATTGTCACGACGGGCACCAAAGGCGGTAGCGTTGAAGTGCTTGGCAATAATGTGACCTTGGCGGGTGACAGCAACATCGAAGCCAATGCGGGGTCAGTTGGTGCTGGTGGTACGGTGTTGATTTTGGCTAGAGACATCGCTGACGTGCATGGCGCGATTTCGGCGCGTGGCGGCGCGACTGGCGGCGATGGTGGTTTCGTTGAGACCTCCGGTCACATACTCGACACGACAGGTATCAAGGTAAATGCCGGTGCGAGTAGCGGCCGCGCTGGGACATGGCTACTTGACCCGAACGATATCGTTATTGCCCATGGCGGGTCGGACTCTCAAATTACAGGCAGCACTCCTTTCCAACCGAATCAGACAAATAATTCGGTCACCACACTGAGCGACACCACGATCAACGCGAGCTTAAGTTCCGGTACGTCGGTGCTTGTGCAAACGACTTCCGCCAATTCGGGTAATGGCGATATCACTGTTAATTCAGGCGTTGTTATTGGGCCGGGCTCGGCAACCAACAACCCAACTTTGAGCTTGAACGCCGCTCGCGATATTACGGTGCAGAGTGCACGGATTGGCGGCACAACGAGTTATGGCCTTGGTATCAACTTGACGGCAGCCAGGGACATCTTTATTACGAACTCGGCACTGGAATCCAATGGTGCCGCGATGAATCTTGTTAGCGGACGCGATTTCACTCTGACGGCGAGCGCTGGAAATGGCAGCATCGTTAGTACGGCTGGCTGTTCAACGCCTGCCGACGTTGCGTGCCGAGAAAATCCTGCGACATTTACGTTCATATCTGGCGGCTTGCAAACAATTAACGCCGGCGGTACGGTCAAAGTTGAAGCCAACGCGGCTGGCGGCGTGGGCGTGTCGCTGTTTTCCGGTGGAGGGCAATCAATTACTGCAAACGCGGTGGAAGTTCGTGGCGGATTGGTTGGCGACGGCAATGACGCTTGGATAACAAATCGTTCGGTAGCTCCACAGACCATCAGCGCACACTCGATTTTGTTGAAAGGTGGTGGAACGAATTCGAATGACCAAAACGATGATGCGGGCATTTACTCATCGTCCGGGCGCCAGACGATCAACATTACCGGAACCGCTGGATCTTTGACACTGAACGGTGGCAGTGCCGGTGGCTTGGCGCACAACAACGCCGCATTGCTCCAGTCCGGCGGGGCGGGCGGGCAGGTGATCAATGTATACGGTGGCGGCTCTGTTTTAGTCCAGGGTGGTGGCGGTACTGGCAGTTATGAAGATTGGGCAATGATTACCTCGAGCTCAACGCAGGCAGTCAATATCGACGGCGGCGGCTCGATTGTGCTTAGAGGTGGCGCCGGGAACGGAAATAACAACGTAACTGCCCCTGCGGATGGCATGAGCAACAATTTCGCAAGGTTGAGTGCGGCAGGCGGCCAAACCATTGCCTACACGGGCAGCGGAACTGGGCATTTGGACCTGTTTGGCGGTTCTGTGGGAAGTTCAAACTATGCGCGCGTCGCAAATACCGGTTCCGGTTTGCAATCGATCACCGGAAACCCGATCATTGGACTGACAGGCGGCGATACGGGCGGGTTGGGTGGTAGTGATGAGTTTATGTCTGGTGTTTTTGCGCCGGCGCGGGGCAACACTGCCATTATCGCGTCAGGAAAGGCCTACGACGCGAACGGAGACTTTATCGTCGATACAGGCAACTGGGTGCAGGGCACGCAGAGCATTAGCGCCGCTGAAATTAACATCAAGGCAACTTCGCTTGCCGGCGTAGCTACCGGTCAGTCCGGTGCAGGACTATTCTCGGCTTTTGACCAGACCGTTAACGTGCTCGGCACCTTGAGCGTGATGGCAGGCGATTCAAGCGACAGAAGTCGTGCACGGGTCTGGAGTATGGGGGGTGAGCAACGCATCACCGCTAACAAACTACAGATCGTCGGCGCTCAGTCCGGAAATATCGACAACAATTTAGCAACTGTAAATTCGTTGGGAAATCAGTTCGTTACCCTTAATGCTGATGGTAGCCAGGGTCTTGCCTTATTACTGCAAACAAACAACAGTAGCGCAACCAATTTGTTGAATAATAGTTTTACTGGTAGCCAGACCGTTATCTTTACCGGCAATGATGCCCAACTGCGGGTCGAAGGACCAAATTCCGCATTAGGTACAAATTTCGTCGGGCCGACGGCGCACGCCAATCAGTTGATTCAGTTCCAGCATGGCGGGAGCATTGTGGTGCAGGGCGTTGGGCGCGTCGGTACTGGTTCTCTAGGAGCGAGCATCACTAGCACTGGCACACAACAAATTCGAGGTGCAACTTCGATCACCATTTCAGGTGGCAATGCATCCAATGGCCGCGCGACTATCAGCGCGCTGGATGACCAAACCATAGAAACCAACACCCTGACACTAACTGGGGGAGGTGGCGCAGCGTATAACAGTAGTGCCTCAATTCAACATGGTGACACTGACGGCAATGGAAATTTGATCGTCGCAGGGAATCAAACCATTATTCTCACCGGAGCGAATGCTGCTGTCACGCTTCGAGGTGGTAGCGGAAATGGTATCAATCAAGAAACTGACCAGAACGGCAACCTTATAAGCCCCAACGCCTCGGATGACTTCGCACAAATTCGTTCCCGTGGCGGTGATCAGGCGATTACGTTTGCACAGAATGGTGGTTCGCTCTCCGTTTATGGTGGTAGCGTCGGCAACCACAACTTTGCTGAAATCACTTCGTCTTATGGACAAACCATCTCCGGCAATCCATCTGCCCTTGTGCGGGGTGGTGTCTCTGGTGGTGCGGCGCGTGTAAGCAATAGCGTTATTTCACAAAGTGGTCACGAACGTAGCAACGGGGCTGGAATTTTTGGTGGTGACGATGACAATGCTGGAACCTCTCAGAGTACGCTCACACTAGCTAGTCTGACGATTGACGGTGGCACTGCGCCTTTTGGCGGGGCAGGTGTTGAAGGTAGCAACCTCGCGGTCAATGTTTCCGGCAATGTTGTTCTAACCGGTGGTAGCAGCAATGCACTTGATCCCGGCAATCAGGTACCCAATGCAACCGGCGCGGCGCATCTTAATGTGCGTGATCGGGGCAATGGCCATTTGATGATGAGTGTTGGCGGTGATCTGACATTGACCGGCGGAACAGGATCCAGTGGTCTGGCGGTTGTCGGCAGTGGCGCCGGTGGCGTTATTCTGGATGTGGCTGTTGCCGGGAATATGAATCTCGTTTCCAATACAGCGGCGGCCAGCAAGGTTGGTATCGGCAGCCTGTTTGGTAACGCTACAGGCAGCTTGCTGGTGGGCGGCGTGGCGACCTTGACGGCCGCTAACGCTGGCTCGGTGGGTATTGGCTCCAACTTGAACGCGGCAAGTTTGTCTGGTGGCGATATCAGCGTGACCAATGGTCTTTTCATTGGGACAGGCGTATCAAGCAATGCCTCTATCACCTTAAACGCGGCACACAATATCTCCCTTATTGGTGCTGCCATGGGCGGGCATAGCGGGTATGGTTTTGGCATCGCGCTGAATGCCGGCAACGATGTGCTAATGAGCGACGTGATGGTAGATACCTTTGGCGCAGCCATGAGCATTACCGGCGGTCACAATGTGACCCTGAATACGCTGGCCGGATATGGCAGTGTGGTATCGACCGCAGGCTGTGCTTCGATGCATCAGGTCAAATGTACGCCTAGCGATGGACCGTTTGTGCATGGCGGGCTGCAAACCGTGCACGCCAACGGAATTTTGAGAATTGAAGCAGGGAGCAATCCCTATGGCGGCGCGCCTGCATCCGTCGGACTGATCTCGGGTAGTGGTCAAAACATCACGGCGAATCGTATTGATGTGATTGCCGGTCAAGCGGGTCAGGGTAACGGTGCTTATATCTCCAATTATTCGAATGGTGCTGTGCAGTTCATCGAAGCCAACCACATTGAGATTAAAGGTGGCGGCTCGGGTGCAACGGACTTTGCCAATCG
>JANYAW010000159.1 GCA_025361105.1 Rhodocyclaceae bacterium
AATTGGCCGAACACGTCAAAGTGGTCAGCGCCTCGCTCGACAACGGCTTGCTGAGTGTCTCGCTGGCACGCGAAATTCCCGAAACCCTGAAGCCGCGCAAGATCAGCATCACGGGCGACCAAGCTGCACAGTGGTTGGAGCGTAAAGCCGCGTAACGAATCCAACGGCGTATCGCCGGTGAACGGGCCAGTCCCTCGCCACGCATCGTCAGTTGGTGCTGGTGATACGCCGTTAAAACAGCGAAAGTTGTGGCGGTTTGTCGCCCGGCGCAGTCACCATGGGTGCCACAAACCGCGTGCAATCCAGTCGCGGCAGTTCCTTGTCCAGACCTAATCTTTTCGCCGCACTGCGATAGCGCTGCGCGATGATGTCGGCCAGCGGTCCGCTGCCGCGTTGGCGCTGGCCGAATCGGCTGTCGTATTCCTTTCCGCCGTGCATTTGCCGCAACAAGGAATAGACATGCTCGGTACGCCCCGGCTGATTACGTTCCAGCCAATCGCGGAATAGCGGTTTCACTTCGTGCGGCAGGCGCAGCACGATGTATTCAGCCGAGGTCGCACCGGCTTCAGCGGCGGCTTCCAATATGCTTTCCAATTCATGATCGGTCAGCGCGGGGATGAGCGGCGCGACCAGTACGGTGACGGAAATTCCAGCTGCGGCGAGCTCGCGTATCACAGTCAGGCGGCGCTGGGCCGATGCTGCGCGCGGCTCCATGGTTCTGGCGATGTCGGCATCGAGCGTGGTGATGGATACAGCGACATGAACCAGATTGTCTCGCGCCATGTCGGCGAGCAAATCGATATCGCGCAACACCAACGCCGACTTGGTGATCACCGATACCGGATGCCGGCATTCGGCCAGCACTTCGAGAATGCTGCGGGTCACCCGCAAGCGTCGTTCGACCGGCTGCCAGGCGTCGGTGTTGATGCCCAGTGCAATGGGTGCGCAGTGATAGCCGGGCTTGGCCAGTTCGGCTTTCAACAGATTTGCCGCGTCGGGTTTGTAAGACAGCTTGGTTTCAAAATCCACCCCTGGCGAGAGTCCCAGATAAGCATGCGATGGCCGCGCGAAACAATAGGCGCAACCATGCTCGCAGCCACGATAGGGATTGATTGATCGATCGTAGGGAAGATCAGGCGAGCTGTTATAGCTGATGACGGTTTTTGCGGTATCGATAATCAGCTCGGTGGCCAGCGGCGCAAGTTCGTCCTCGGCCTCCTCCCACCAGCCGTCATCCGTCGCCTCGCGCTGCCAGTCGGCGAAGCGGTTATCCGGATTGGTCACCGCGGCGCGACCACGAAATTTATTCGACGCGTTGTTCACTTTTTTCACCAGAGCGAAGGGTCAATTAGTATAACTGTTGTTTCATACAGCCCCGCGCCAGCATGACATAAGCGACAAGATCGCGCATATGGTCAACGATTTATTAGCGTCTTTGCTCGCGAAAGCAGGTTCCCGCTGCGTGTCACGGACGACGTGGCAAGCCAAGCCGGCGTTTCGTCCAAGTCTGGAAAGTTTTTCCTAAAATGTCGATCATGGACACCGCACCATCAAATTCAATTTGTTTTCGCGATGCACTGTGCTTTTGGCTCAAGCTCGGCTTTATTAGCTTTGGTGGACCGGCTGGTCAAATCGCCATCATGCATCGTGAACTGGTCGAGCAAAAGCGCTGGATTTCTGAGCGGCGGTTTTTGCACGCACTCAATTACTGCATGGTCTTGCCCGGGCCGGAGGCGCAGCAGTTAGCGACTTACATGGGCTGGCTGATGCATGGCACATGGGGTGGCATTGTCGCGGGCGGATTATTCGTATTGCCTTCGCTATTTATTTTGATTGTGCTGTCGTGGATATATATGGCATTCGGCAGCGTGCCGATCATCGTCGGCGTACTGTATGGCATCAAACCTGCGGTGACAGCCATCGTTGTCGCGGCAGCATGGCGAATCGGCGGCAAGACCTTAAAAAATAACTGGCTGTGGGCAATCGCCATCGCCGCCTTCGTGGCAATTTTCTTTGCCGGCATTCCATTTCCGGTCATCATTTTGAGTGCGGCGCTGGTCGGTATTCTCGGCGGAAAAATCGCCCCAACGCAATTCGCCATTGGCAGCGGACAAGGCAGCACCGCACTTGATGCTGGCGACGCAATCATTGGCGACGACACGCCCACGCCACCCCACGCGCTATTTCGTTTGTCACGTTTGCTGTGGCTCCTTGTCTGTGGTTTCGGGTTGTGGATTATTGCGATGACATTACTCGCAGCACATAGTGGTATCGACGGCACCTTGGTACAAATGGGCTGGTTTTTCAGCAAGGCTGCGCTGCTCACATTTGGCGGTGCTTACGCGGTGTTGCCTTACGTCTACCAAGGCGCGGTGGAAAATTTTCATTGGCTCAGTGCACAACAAATGATCGACGGATTAGCGCTGGGTGAAACCACGCCCGGCCCCTTGATTATGGTGGTGGCTTATGTTGGTTTTGTCGGTGGCTGGCAGCAAGCAGTACTTGGCCAGGATGCCTTGTTTTCGGGTGCGGCATTGGCCGCGAGCGTCGTCACCTTTTTCACTTTTCTGCCTTCCTTCCTTTTCATTCTCATCGGCGGGCCATTGGTCGAAGCCACGCACGGGCAAATGAAATTTACCGCGCCTTTGAGCGCAATCACCGCAGCCGTAGTCGGTGTCATCGTCAGCCTTGCGGTGTTTTTTGCATGGCATGTGTGGTGGCCCGCAGCAAGCCATGACCTGCCATTTGGCGGGCATTTGGATAGCTTCTCGATGCTGCTCACTATCGCCGCAGCACTTGCCCTGATGCGCTACAAATTCAATGTCATCATTGTTATCTTTGCCTGTGCGCTAATGGGCGTGGTCAAGACATTTTTGCTTGCTTGAGAATGACTGAATCAACGCAGAAAACGGAAGCCGGCACTCGCCCGCACACAAGCCTTGCCGTGCGAATTGGGCACATTAGGCGCATCGTCTTGCGTGTCCTTTTGCTGGGCTTGCTACTGCTGGCGCTGACACTGCTGCTACCCACTTCCTATGTGATGTATCTACTGCATTCCACGGTGCCGGAAGTTGCCGTCGGACCGGAGAGCATCTGGTGCAACGAGCGCTACTTGCCCAAGCTGGATGCGCGCGGCGCAGTGATTGATTCGCTGCATCAGACTGTCGCCGCGAAAGCTTATTTGTACGCGCTGCTTGGCGCCTATGCTTTGCAGCAAGACAACCGCGAAGGACAGGAACATTTTTTTGCGCTGCCGACGCGAGTCAAAGCTCTCCCTCATTTACATCAACAAGAT
>JANYAW010000216.1 GCA_025361105.1 Rhodocyclaceae bacterium
TGAAGCGCCCACGGCGCATGTTCGCGGGACGAACCGCAACCAAAATTTACCCGCACCAAAAGAATTGAAGCGCCGAAATATCGATCCTGATTCAGGACAAAATTTGGATTGCGTGGACGAACCGAATTGTTCATCCCCGGCTCGCCGTGGTCGAGATAACGCCATTCGTCAAACGCATTGGGGCCGAAACCCGAACGCTTGATTGACTTCAAGAATTGCTTGGGAATGATCGCATCGGTATCGACATTTGAGCGATCCAATGGCGCTACCAAGCCCTCATGCAGGACAAATTTTTCCATCATCTATCCATTACTTGGCGGCTTTTTCAATCGCGTCACCACCCTTTTTGATGTCCTTGCCGAGGCCTTCGACCGTGCTGCAAGCCGACATCGTCAACACAAAAACCGTTGCCAAAACACTCAAGCTAAATTTTTTCATCATTTCCATCTCCTTAAAAAATCTCTCTTACATCAACAAATCTTCCGGCAATCGCTGCAGCCGCCGCCATGGCTGGGCTGAGCAAATGCGTGCGTCCACCCGCACCTTGCCGCCCTTCAAAATTTCGATTGGAGGTCGAGGCGCAACGCTCGCCAGGTTCCAGCCGATCATCGTTCATCGCCAAGCACATCGAGCAACCGGGCTGTCGCCATTCAAAACCGGCAGCAACAAAAATTCTATCCAGCCCCTCCGCTTCGGCTTGCCGTTTTACTAAACCCGAGCCAGGCACCACCAGCGCCAATTTGACATTCGATGCTATCGAGCGACCTTTGACCACACTTGCCGCAGCGCGCAAATCTTCTATCCTTGAGTTGGTGCACGAGCCAATAAAAACTTTATCAATTTTGATTTGAGAAATCGGCGTACGCGGGCTGAGTCCCATGTATTGCAAGGCTCGCGCTACACCTTCGCGTTTGACTGGGTCAGTAAAATCCTCGGGCGCTGGTACATTGCCGCGAATTCCACAGACCATTTCCGGTGAAGTTCCCCACGTCACTTGTGGCTCAATACGCGCAGCATCAAGCACGATCACTTCATCAAATATTGCATCAACATCAGAAACCAGGGAACGCCAATCACTCACCGCGCGCTCCCATTGATCAGCCTTCGGGGCGAAATTGCGGCCATGAAGATAAGCAATCGTGGTTTCATCGACGGCCACAAAGCCAACCCGCGCACCAGCTTCAATCGCCATATTGCACACGGTCATGCGCCCTTCCATCGACAAGGCACGAATCGCCGAACCGCCAAATTCAATTGCGTAGCCGCTACCGCCTGCGGTGCCGATTCGTCCTATCAACGCCAGCACAATATCCTTCGCTGTCACACCAATGCCGACCTTTCCATCGACACGTACCAACATCGTTTTCGATTTTTTCTGCAGCAGGCACTGAGTCGCCAACACATGCTCAACTTCCGAAGTCCCAATCCCGTGTGCCAAGCATGCAAACGCCCCGTGCGTCGAGGTGTGCGAATCGCCACAAACCACCGTCATGCCGGGCAGTGTGGCGCCGTGTTCGGGGCCAATCACATGCACGATGCCTTGATGTTTGTCCTTGAACGGGAAGTAAGCCAGCGCACCGACTTCGCGAATATTGGCATCGAGCGTTTCGACCTGTTGGCGCGAAACGGGATCGGTGATGCCATCCTCCCAATGCTGCGTCGGCGTGTTGTGATCTGCCGTGGCAACGATGGATGAAGTCCGCCAAGGCTTGCGGCCAGCCAGTTTCAGCCCTTCAAAGGCTTGCGGGCTGGTCACCTCATGCACCAGATGACGGTCGATGTAAATCAGCGCCGTACCATCAGGCTCGGCGTGCACCACATGTGCATCCCACAATTTGTCATACAGCGTCTTGGCCATTTTTTCGTCGTGCTCGGTATTTGTTTCACTCGTTACGAACTATTTCACGCGAAAAATTATCGCATAGACGTTCGCGATTACAGGGCTGGTCAGCGATTCATTCAAAGTAAGCTGGCAAGGAATTTCGAGGACGATAGCGGCGTGTTACCAGCACCAACTGACAAATCCGATTTAGCCCAACTCAAATTCGCGTGCCTTCAACCAACACTTTGCGACGAAAATGTTCGAGCACTTTTGAAGTCACCGGACCAGGCTTGCCAGTCCCGATTACGCGACCATCAAGCTTGACCACGGGAATGACCTCGGCTCCGGTGCCGGTCAGGAAACATTCGTCAGCGCACCAGACATCGTAGCGCATCAGATCGGCCTCACGCATAGGAATATTTTGTTCCTTGGCGATATCAAAAATAGTGCCGCGCGTGATGCCTTTGAGCGCACCGGCCGAACTTGATGGCGTAAGAATTTCACCTTTACTGACCACGAAGATGTTGTCGGCGGTGCACTCGGCGACATAACCCTGCGCATTGAGCATGATGGCTTCCAGCGCACCGGCTTGCCGAGCCTCGATTTTGGCGAGGATGTTATTGAGGTAATTAAGGGATTTGATCGTCGGCTGCAAGGCGTCCGGCGAGATACGGCGGGTCGGTACCGTGACGATGCTCAGACCGTCGCGATAATGTTCCTCCGGATAAAGTGAAATCTTGCTGGCAATGATGAAGACCGTCGGTTTATCGCACAACCACGGCGCCAGACCCAGATCACCCGCGCCACGGGTAATCACCAGCCGGATGTAACCATCGTTCAATTCATTCTGCCGACAGGTCTCGCTGACCGCCTCGGCAAACTCGGCCCGCGTCAGCGGCATGGTCAACATAATCGCGCGCGCCGACATCTCCAGCCGCTCCAAGTGTTCATCCAGGCGAAAAATATTGCCCGCATAAATCCGGATGCCCTCAAAAACTCCATCGCCATAAAGCAAACCATGGTCGAAAACCGAAACCTTTGCATCGGCGGAATCGACATACTTGCCATCGAGATAAATGATCATGTCTGCTTCACCAAAAAAATAGGAAATTTAAACGACATTTTAAGCGCGTCGCGTTCGCCAGGCGCGGCACACACGCAGTCGGCACGCCTATTCAACTACCTTGCCAGTTGACGCTGAATCGAAAAATGCAAAATGCACGACCAACAATCCGGCCAGCGCAAACGCAGCTGAAATCGTGAAGCTGATTTCAGCGCCAAAGCTTTCCCATGTTTGTCCGGCGATTAAACCGCCCAACAAACCACCGCCACCGAATGACAAACCACCATAGAGCGCTTGGATGCGGCCTTGCTGGCGTGGCAAAAACCATTGATTGAGGGCAGCGACACTAGCCACATGATGCGCGCCGAATGTCGCGCCGTGCAGCACCTGTGCCACTATCATAAGCAACACCATATCAGCGTACCAACCGATTACCAAAAATCGCGCCACTGCCAGCGCTAAACAGGCCATCAACACGCGCTCCAGCGTCTCAAGATTGGCCAGGCGAGGCATGCTGATGAACACCAAAATTTCGGCGATGACGCCGAGCGACCAGAGTAGTCCG
>JANYAW010000218.1 GCA_025361105.1 Rhodocyclaceae bacterium
TAAAGCTTGAAAACTTCGACCAGGCTTTACACCTCCGACGACAAAGCTTTGCGTAAAGGATGGGATCGGGATATCGGCGGCGATTTTTCGGTTCTGCAAGTTTGTGCAATGGCAATTCAGCAAGCCTTGCTGCGGTTCTATTTTTCATCGGAGCATGAAGCCGATTTCTCCCGTTTGATGCCTAAGGCCGACTACGCGACTGTTTCCCGCGAGTTCATGACCGACGCACTGGCGCTGGACATGAGCACTCCGGATCAGGCTCGGCAGTTCATCGATTGGGTAACGCAGCGTCTGCCGTTTCTGCGGCTGTCTCTTTCCGGCGCAGAGTCCGCACACCTCACACAGGGCGGTGCGCGCGACATTGTGATATTTGCGTTGACCGGTGAGTTTCTTGGAAATGCGCTGAAGTATGCCGCCGCCGGACAAGTCATCACCATGGACATCGGTGCAAAAAGCACCGGCCTGGAAATTGTTTGCCGCAACGCCAGGAAGGCCACCGCTTCCGCCCCCATTCACAGCGGCGAGACCGGGCTGACCTTTATCCAGCGAGTCTGCGAGCTGATCAACGCAGAATTCGACGCGCCGACTGTCAAGGACAACATATTCATCCTCCGGGTACTGCTGCCGATACAATAGGCAAAATGTCAGCCCATGTGAGGGGCGCGAAACGAAGAGGTGACGATGCTCGACGAAAATGCTATCCAGGAGGCGGCGCGTCGGCTGGCTAGCGCGGCGCGCCAGCCAGCGCGCATCATTCTCTTTGGCTCCTACGCACGGGGGAGTGCGGACGAAGCTTCCGATCTTGATCTGTTGGTTGTCGAGGAATCCCTCGATGACAAGGCCAGCGAGTACATGCGACTAAGAGATGCCTTGGGTGCGCTTCCGACAGGCGTCGACTTGCTGCTTTTGTCGCGTCACGATTTTGAACGTCGCAGTCAGGTCAAGGGCACCATGCCTCATCGTGCACGGAACGAAGGCCGCGTGTTGTATGACACCACAGCTTGAGGAGGCGTTGCGCCTGCTGCGTCTGGCAGAGCGCGACCGCGGCGCTTTTGAAGTCCTTGCTGCTGCGGGCGGCGACGCTCACGCTGCTGCCGGTTTTCACGCCCAGCAGGCTGTCGAGAAGGCACTAAAGGCATTGCTGTGCTTTCGGGATATTGATTTCCCGCGAACACACGATCTCGAGAGTTTGTTCAGTCGCCTTGCCGGGTCTGGGGCATCACCACCCTATTCTGCAAGCCGCCTGCGACCGCTGATGCCCTATGCCGTGGATTTTCGCTACGACGATGAAGTAATCCATTTGCTGACGGAAGATGCAATGCGCGACGTTGTCACGGAAACGCTGGATTTTGTTGCTGGCGAACTGGACCCCAATCGGGAGAATAGATCGTGAGGGTGCTGTGGGTTGAGGACTTCGGTGAGGGTCTCGAACCCGAGAGCATTTTGGATACAGTGTTCGAGAATGTTCTTTGCGAGGAACGCAGGGACTCACTGTCTAAAACGCAAGGACGTGGTGTGGGCAAAGACCGTCCGCAGGAGTACAGAGCATGGCGGGATTGGCATGGTGAGCAGCCAACTTCCGAGGAGCCTGAAATCGACATCTATCGTCGCGCAAAGGATTTCTATGACCTCGTGAGCTCCGGCTACCTCGTGGATCGATACGACGTTGTCTTGCTGGACGTCAATCTCGAAGAAAATGAATTCTTCGAATCAGGCACGGAATTGGAACCCAAGAAAGGCGGCTTCTGGCTTTACAACAGACTGGTCGGTGCCGGGTTCCCATCCGATCGAATTGCTCTACTGACAGCAAACAATTTAGAGACCACTAACACCGATTTTCAGAATGATTGCAGCAGCTATGGTCACGAGGAACTGCGAGCGTTTGACAAGTCCAATCAGGACGCAGGAAGTTGGATCAAGGATTTGGCGAATGCGAATAGCGGCTTTCTACTTCTTCGTCGTGGTGTGTTAGACGGAATCGAATTTGCTGAGAAACTGCTGAAGGACCATGGCGATTCGGCGATTCGGTTTAACCGTTACATCGGCATGAACGAGCCGTTTTCTCCCAGTCAAGCGCAGGATCACCTTTATTCACTCCGGCACCTACTGCCAATAGTATCCGATGACAAAATTGGCATACAACTGCGTGGCGTTCGCAACCTTCTTGCTTGCGAATGGGAGAAGGCCAAACCGGAATGGGTCGATGAATTGGTCTATGAGCCGCTGGGCTGGGTCATGAAATTCTTGCGCAACTGGTCCAGTCATGGACATCTACTCGACAGCGCAAGTGTGGATGACATTGCTTACCTGGTGCTGGTCGGCCTGCGTTCGTACTTTCGTGTCCCGGACAATGAAGAATTCGAATTGCGCTATTATGAATATCAATTATTGTCGGCGATGAAGCCCAGCGACCTGGAGATAGCCGGATTACCCAAAC
>JANYAW010000229.1 GCA_025361105.1 Rhodocyclaceae bacterium
CGCATCGGGGTTGGCATGGGGGCGACGATGCTCGGTTACGCGGGCTACCAACATTCGCTCGACTATGCGCGCAATCGCCCGCAAGGTCGGCCGGCCAGCGCAAAAAATTTCGACACACCGCAGCGACCAATTATTGAACACGCCGATGTGCGCAATATGTTGCTCAAGCAAAAAGCTTACGTCGAAGGTGCGTTGGCGCTGGAGTTGTACTGTGGCGCGTTGGTCGACGACATTGCCACCGGTAGCGAAACTGCGCGTAATGAAGCGAAAAGTTTGCTGGATTTGCTCACTCCACTGGCGAAATCCTGGCCGTCGAGCTATTGCCTCAAGGCCAACGAGTTAGCCATACAAATCCTCGGTGGTTACGGTTACACGCGCGATTATCCGGTCGAGCAGTATTACCGCGACAATCGTTTGAACCCTATTCACGAAGGTACCAATGGCATACAAGCGCTGGATTTGTTGGGTCGAAAAATGACGCAGGACAAGGGCGCGGCTTTTGCGTTGCTGCAGTCGCGCATCAGTGAAACAATTGACGAGACTGCGCGCGACGCGGCGGCGCTAAAAGCCTGTGCGCCATTGGCGAAATCCTTAGGCGACGGTGTGCGCTTGCTCGATGAGTTGACCACGCATTTGCTTAAATCCTTCGGCAGTGCCGGTGCTGACGCAGTGCTTGCCAATGCAGCCGTGTACCTTGATCTATTTGGCCGTGTATTGATTTCCTGGATGTGGTTGCGTCAAGCGCTCATTGCGGAACGTGGGTTGGAAAACGCTAACACTAATGGCGGCGACGGCGATTTTTATCGCGGCAAACTTCAAGCCGCGCGCTACTACATCAAGTGGGAGTTGCCGGAAATTTATCATCAAGCAGAAATCTTGCGCCGCTTTGATGCGACTTGCCTTGATATGCAAGATGCTTGGTTTTGATCACAATTACCCGATTGCAAATTTGATTAAGGAGAACAGTAATGCGCAACTATCACCAGTTTTATATCGACGGACAATGGGAAGCTCCTGCTACGGGAGCGCAGATTTGCAATGTAATCAATCCGGCAACTGAGGAGATTGCGGGAACGATCCTGCTGGGCGGTGCAGCGGATGTCGAGCGCGCGGTGCTCGCCGCACACAAGGCCTTCGCGAGTTACTCGCAAACCAGTTTGCAAACGCGGCTTGATTTATTGGCTTCAATTGCCAGCATTTATGAGCGACGAATTGGTGAAATGGCCGAAGCAATTTCTGAAGAAATGGGCGCCCCGCTACATGGCTTGGCAAAGACGGCACAAGCGCCGATAGGCTTATGGCATTTGCAAACCACCTTGGCGTTGGCCAAAGATTTCGCCTTTGAAAAAATGCACGGCACGACCATGTTAGTGCGGGAGCCTGTCGGTGTTTGCGCGCTGATTACGCCGTGGAATTGGCCAATGAATCAGGTCGCGTGCAAAGTGGCGCCGGCGCTAGTGGTCGGCTGTACGGTAATACTTAAACCGTCCGAACTTGCACCGTTCTCGTCTCAAATTTTCGCCGAAATTCTGCATGAAGCGGGTGTGCCTGCGGGTGTGTTTAACATGATTCACGGTGATGGTGCAAAGATTGGTCCGGTGATGTCCTCGCATCCCTTGGTTGACATGGTATCGCTCACTGGCTCGACGCGCGCGGGCGCATCTGTGGCGAAAAATGCGGCCGATACAGTCAAAGTAGTTTCCTTGGAATTGGGTGGAAAATCAGCCAACATTATTCTGGCCGATGCAGATTTGGCCAAGGCTGTGACGACCGGCGTGATCGGCATGATGGGTAACACCGGGCAAAGTTGCAATGCGCCTTCGCGCATGTTTGTGCCGGCCAATCGTATCGCCGAGGTCGAAGAAATCGCGCGTGCCGCGTGTGATGCCTTAGTCGTCGGTGACCCCAAGGCCGAAGGAACCGGCATCGGACCGATTGCCAATGGGCGGCAATATCAACGCGTGCAATCCTTGATTGACGTGGGCATCAAAGAAGGCGCTAAAGTGATTGCCGGTGGTACCGGGCGACCTGAAGGAATGACGCGTGGCTACTTTGCAAGACCGACGATTTTTAGTCGCGCCAACAATCAAATGACTATCGCACGTGAAGAAATATTCGGCCCGGTGCTAACGATAATTCCGTATGACAACGAAGAAGAAGCAATTGCGATGGCCAACGATACGGTCTATGGATTATCCGGCTACGTCTATGGCGGCACAGTCGAGCGTGCGCGCGACGTGGCGCGAAAACTACGAACCGGCATGGTGCATTTGAACGGCGCAGGGGGCGACCTCACCGCGCCTTTTGGTGGCTACAAACAGTCGGGTAGCGGGCGCGAGTGGGGCGCAGCGGGCATCGAGGAATTTTTGGAAACCAAGGCAGTGATGGGCGCGGCGTAATTGTTTGATGTTTAACGGCGTGTGACCGGTGAACGGGCCATTCCATCATCAGCACCAACGAGCCACCAGCGGACAGGATCCGATAGCGAGGAAAAAATGTTAGGACGAATGCAAAACCGACCACTGCTGATTTCCATGCTGATTGAGCACGCGGCGC
>JANYAW010000263.1 GCA_025361105.1 Rhodocyclaceae bacterium
CGCCTGGAACACTGCGACCGCTACACCAATCAAATATGCACCGAGAAGATTAGCCACCAAGGTGCCCATCGGCATCAGGCCAGCGAGCGGATTGAGCCATAGCCCGAAGCCCCAGCGTAACCAGGCGCCGAGTGCCGCACCGACACCAACCGCCACAAAAGACATGATATTCATTGAAGCACCTCACTAGCAGCAATGTCGATCACACCAGTGGTGACCAGCTCACGAATGACGCGCACCGTATCAATATCAGCAGCCATATAAGCCTGCCGCAGAAATTCGGCGTAGGGCGCATCCTCGGCTTCAGCACCGCGGGCGAACACCGTGTTGTAGCTGAAGCGCAGGAACAAACAATGACTTTCCGGCTCCTCGATGCGTATGGTCAACAAACCGCCACCGTGAGTCGGTGTCGTTGGAGTTTCGAAGCGTACCCATTGATTGAGCGCAAAACTGGCACGATCCTCGATGACGACTGCGCCGAAATTCAGTCTTCGCTCGACCACCGAATCCCCGCGTGAAAGGATTTGACATCCGTCCAGCCCTGGCAGGAAAGGACGCGCATCCTCGACGCGATACATCAGGCCTGCCCAAAGCTGCGCCCGACTCAAGAAATCGGCATGCGGGACATCGTCATCATTGACGGCGACTAAATGTTCAAATTGCATGCCTAGGATTATGAAGCACATCGCCATGCACTGAGCAAAGTCATCACCCAGGCCTGCGCCGGTAGAATCGAGTTTCCGTTGCAATTTTTCCCAGACTTCATGACTACCCACGACGCTACCACCCACCCTGCCGAAAAAATTACCCATTTCATTCGTCATGTCATCGCCGCCGACCTCGACGCCGGAAAATATGCCGCACGACGATGGTCAGGCAAACCGGGTCCGCAGCTGGGATCACCAGTTGGTGCTCGCGACACGCCGTTAGGTGGCGCATCGTCATTGGACACAGCGTCCCTCGACCCCGCCAAAATCCGCACCCGTTTCCCACCCGAGCCAAACGGCTATTTGCATTTTGGTCATGCCAAATCCATCTGTCTGAATTTCGGTTTGGCCAGCGATTACGCCGGCGCATGCCATTTGCGATTCGACGACACCAACCCCGAAAAAGAAGAGCAGGAGTACGTTGATTCCATTATCGATGCCGTGCATTGGCTGGGTTTTGAATGGAAATTTGGCGAGGAGAAAAACGAGTATTTTGCCTCCAGCTATTTTCAATGGATGTATGACTTCGCCGTCAAGCTGATAGAAAACGACTTGGCTTATGTCGACTCGCAAACGCCGGATGAGATGCGCGCCAATCGTGGCACGCTCACTCATGGCGGTGTCGACTCACCATTTCGTAAGCGCACGATTACCGAGAATTTGGATTTGTTCCGTCGCATGAAGGCGGGTGAATTCGCCGACGGCACGCACATCTTGCGCGCCAAAATCGACATGAATTCCGGCAACATCAATCTGCGCGATCCGGCCATTTATCGCATTCGCCACGCCACACACCACGCCACCGGAAACGACTGGTGCATCTATCCGATGTACACCTACGCCCATCCGATTGAAGATGCACTGGAGAACATCACCCACTCGATTTGCACTTTGGAATTTGAAGATCAACGCCCGTTTTACGATTGGCTGCTCGGACATTTGGCAGCGCTCGGTTGCATCAACACGCCACCGCCGCAACAAATCGAATTTGCACGACTCAACTTAACTTACATGGTGTTGTCGAAGCGAAAATTGATACAACTGGTCGAAGAAAAACACGTCAGTGGATGGGACGATCCGCGCATGCCAACCTTGGTCGGCGCACGACGGCGCGGCTATACAGCGGCGGGTTTTCGGCGCTTCATGGAGATGATCGGCGTCGCCAAAAATCATCAGCTAATCGACATCAGCGTACTCGAAGAATGCATGCGAAATGATCTTAACGAGACGGCACAACGGCGCATCGCGGTGCTCGATCCAATCAAGCTCATCATCGATAATTATCCAACCGGGCAGACTGAAGAATCCCATGCGCCGAACCATCCGCAGCATCCCGAATTGGGAAATCGCGTCGTGCCGTTTTCCAAGGAACTGTGGATAGAGCGCGAAGATTTTGTCGAAGCGCCACCCAAGGGCTACTTCCGTTTATTCCCCGGCAATCG
>JANYAW010000267.1 GCA_025361105.1 Rhodocyclaceae bacterium
CGGCCACACGGTCCACATAAAAGGCGCGGGGAGATGCATGGCCGCGGGCCACGGACTCCACGGCCTTTTTCAAATCGCTGTCGATATTGGGGTAGTCCAAAATCGCTTTAGGGTGCACGCCGATGTTGTTGTTGATGATGAATTCCAACCGCGCCAGGCCCACGCCTTCGTTGGGCAACTGGCAAAAGTCAAAGGCTAACTGCGGGTTACCCACATTCATCATGATCTTGACTGGGCTCTGCGGCATCTCGCCACGCTGCACTTCGGTCACTTCGGTTTCTAGCAGGCCGTCGTAGATAAAGCCGGTGTCGCCCTCCGCGCAGCTCACGGTCACCAGCATGCCGTCCTTCAGCGCCTCGGTCGCATCACCGCAACCAACCACCGCAGGAATGCCCAGCTCGCGCGCAATGATGGCGGCATGACAAGTTCGTCCACCGCGATTGGTGACAATCGCCGAGGCGCGCTTCATCACCGGCTCCCAATTAGGGTCGGTCATGTCGGCGACCAGAACATCACCCGGCTGCACTTTGTTCATCTCTGACGGGTCTTTGACGATACGAACCGGCCCCGCGCCAATCTTCTGACCAATTGCTCGACCACTGGTCAGGACTTTGCCATGCTGTTTGAGTTTGTACTTTTCCAGCACATTGCCGCCACCAGCTTTTGCATGTTCGGCCTGTTGCGATTTCACCGTTTCCGGTCGCGCTTGCAATATGTAGAGCTTGCCATCCACACCGTCTTTGCCCCACTCAATATCCATCGGGCGCTGATAGTGGTTTTCAATAATCACCGCATAACGCGCCAGCTCCAGTACGTCGGCATCGGTCAATGAAAATTTATGCCGTTCCAATTCAGACACGTCTACGGTCTCGGTACTTTTCCCCGCAACACGCGATTCGGTGAAAATCATTTTGATGAGTTTGGAACCAAGATTGCGCCGTATGACCGACGGTTTGCCCAGCGCCAAGGTGGCTTTGTGCACATAGAACTCATCGGGATTTACTGCCCCTTGCACCACAGTTTCACCGAGGCCGTAGCTCGCGGTAATGAACACGACTTTGTCAAAGCCTGATTCAGTGTCCATCGAAAACATTACGCCCGATGCACCCGAATCCGAGCGCACCATGCGCTGCACGCCAGCCGAAAGCGCAACATCGGCATGGGCAAAGCCTTTATGCACACGGTAAGCAATCGCGCGGTCGTTGTAGAGTGAGGCGAACACTTCTTTTACCGCATGCAAGATGTTGTCGTAGCCATGAATGTTCAAAAAACTTTCTTGCTGGCCGGCGAACGATGCATCTGGCAGATCTTCTGCGGTTGCACTCGAGCGAACGGCGAAAGATGCACCCTCGCCACTTTGCGCAATCAGCACTTCGTATTCATGTTTGATTTCCGCTTCCAGAACCGCTGGAAAAGGTGTTTCCACGACCCATGCACGAATCTGCGCGCCGACTTTCATCAAGGCATCAACATCATCCACATCCAGCGAATTCAGCGCAGCATTGATACGGTCCGCCAAGTCTTGGTGTGTCAAAAATTCACGAAACGCATCTGCCGTCGTCGCAAAGCCGCCAGGCACGCGAACATCGGTCGCCGCCAATTGCGAAATCATTTCACCCAGCGACGCGTTTTTCCCGCCAACGTCACCAACATCAGTCATTCGCAAATGATCAAAAGCTACTGCATAGCGCGTCATCACAAAGCCTTTCCGGTAGGATGCATTTCAGATTGAATCAATACGACGATTTTATCGTCATTGCGCCTAGCCAAATCTATTGCGTAATTCATTTCCGTCATTTACAAAATCAATGTCCTCCGACCAAAGTACAGAAAATAAACGTACCGTTTTCATCATCTCCGATGGTACCGGCATCACTGCCGAAACGCTGGCGCACAGCCTGCTCTCGCAATTTGAAGGCGTCGCCTATCGGCAAATACGCATTCCCTTTGTTGATTCGGTCGAGAAAGCGCAAGACTGCGTTGAACGCATAGGCGAAGCCGCCGCCAAAGATGGCATCGCACCCATAGTGATGTCGACCTTAGTCAACGCCGAAATCGCCGCCTTGCTGCGCCAAACCAATGCCCTCGTGCTGGATTTCTTCGCCGCCTTCATCGCTCCACTGGAAGCCGCGCTCGGCGTCAAATCCACCCACACCATAGGCCGCACGCATAGCAGCGTTAACAGCTCGGCCTATGCCGCACGGATTGATGCAATCAACTTCACTATGGCACACGACGATGGTATTTCCAGCGCCGAACTCGACAAAGCCGATGTCATCTTGGTTGGCGTATCGCGTAGCGGAAAGACCCCGACCAGTCTCTATCTGGCTCTGCAATTCGGCCTGCGTGCGGCCAACTATCCGCTTATCCCCGAAGATTTCGAGCGCGGCAAATTGCCCGACGATTTACGCAAACATCATCACAAACTTTTCGGTCTCACCATCTCCGCCGAACGCCTAAGCTCCATCCGCCAGGAACGCCGCCCCGACAGTCACTACGCGTCCGTCGACAACTGCCGCTGGGAAATCGACCAAGCCCAAAAAATGATGCGCCGCGAAGGTGTACGCTGGCTGGATTCCACCACCAAATCCATAGAAGAGATCGCCGCGACACTGATGCAGACGGTGATGATAGATCGACGGGCTTATTGACGATTGCGTTTTGCCAGTTGGTGCTGGGCGTAGCAGGGGTTTCGTGGCGCATTGCGCCGCGCCCGCGTAGCCGGATGGCTGTGCAAAGCCATCCGTGGAGCACACGCCGTCAAATCACTCGCTTACATTGCGCTATGATTTAATTTTCACTCACTGGAGAACCGCCATGTCACTACGCATAAACGATGTTGCACCGAACTTCACCGCTCAAACCACGCAAGGCCAAATCGATTTTCATCAATGGATAGGTGATAGCTGGGCGATTTTGTTTTCGCATCCCAAAGATTCCACACCGGTTTGCACGACCGAGCTTGGCTACATGGCGAAGATTGAGCCGGAATTTACCAAGCGCAATTGCAAGTTGATTGGTCTTTCGATTGACCCTGTGGATAGACACAGCGCATGGGCGAAAGACATCGAGGAAACGCAAGGCCATGCAGTAAAGTATCCGATGATAGGCGACCCGGATTTGGCAGTGGCCAAGCTCTACAACATGCTGCCGGCCGATGAAGCAGGTGGAGCGGACGGTCGCACTGCGGCCGCAAATGCCACTGTGCGTTCAGTCTTCATAGTTGGACCAGACAAGAAAATCAAACTGATGCTGACTTACCCGATGACTACCGGACGCAATTTTGATGAAGTCTTGCGCGTGCTCGATTCGATGCAGCTCACCGCCAAACACAAGGTCGCGACGCCGGTGAATTGGAAGCATGGCGATGATGTGATTATTGCTGGCTCAGTATCTGATGACGATGCGAAGACACTGTTTCCGAACGGCTGGAAAACAGTCAAACCTTACCTTCGGGTGGTTAAGCAGCCGAGTTAATCTGTCCTACCCTGTCATCCCGGCCTCTGCCACCCCCGCGAAGCGGGAATCAAAGGCGTGTCGAGTCCGCCGGAATGACAGGCTAGTGGCGTTTGGTCAGTTGGTGCTGGCGACACGCCGTCACTAACTGCCGCGCCGTTGCCGCGCTGCTTCAAACAAACAAATTGCTGCCGCTGCGCCGACGTTGAGCGATTCGGTGGTCGCTTCCAACGGGATGGTGGCGCGATGAGTTGCCGTCGCGGCGAGGGCTGGCGACAGGCCTGCACCTTCGTTGCCGAATAGCCACACGACGGAATCGCTTAGATCAATGTCGTAGATACTTTCGGCGTTTTTGGCGACGGTTGCAATGGACTTTGTGTAAGAATTTTTTAGCGCATCGGCAAGGTCAATTTGCTCGTGTATCGTCAGGCTGAAATGCGCACCCTGCCCTGCGCGCAACACACGTGGTGTCCATGCGCCTGCGCATCCGCCGCCCAGCACAACGGTGCCAACCCCCGCAGCGGCAGCCGTGCGCAAGATCGCGCCGACGTTGCCGGCATCTTGCACGGCATCGAGCAACACTGCGCCAAGTGACAAATTGAGCGCCGGAGTAGCAGGGATTTTCACCACTGCAGAAATACCAACCGAGTTGGAAAGCGCAGAGATTTCTCGATACAAAGTGTCGCGCAACACCAGCGCTTCTAACGCTGAATTATGCATTTGTAGCGCAACAACTTCGGGATGATTTTGCGCGCCTTCGCTAATGATGAGTTGTTGAATCTGCACACCACGCGCGATTGCAGTTGCCACCAAATGTATGCCATCGGCAATCGCGCGGCCTTGCTTGCGTGGTTCACGTGCATCTTCCGCCAAGCCACGCAGAGCTTTGAACTTGGCGTTATCGCGCGAGGTGATTGCGGCGTTGGGAGTCAATGATTTCATGCGCTGACAGCACCATGCTGTTCGAGCAACAAGCGCACCGGCGCGAAGCTTTTGCGATGATATTCGGTCAGGCCATGCAAATTGAGTGCGGCACGATGTTGCGGCGTGTCGTAGCCTTTGTGTTGATTCAAGGCGTATTGCGGAATCAATAAATGGATGCGACACATCTCGGCATCGCGTGCAGTTTTGGCCAGAATTGATGCCGCGGAAATTGTCGGTTCACTTGCATCGCCACGCACAATCGCGCGTGCAGAAATTGTGAGCATCGGGCAGCGATTGCCATCAATCAAAGCTTCGCTGGCTGACGGCTCAAGGCCAGCAACGGCGCGCTGCATGGCAAGCATGGTGGCTTGCAAAATATTGATTTCGTCGATTTCCTCAACCGTCGCGTAGGCAACGGCGTAGGCCAGCGCCTTTTCACGAATTTCCAACGCCAGCCGATCACGCGTGCGTTCGGAGAGTTTTTTGGAATCGTTCAAACCGACAATAGGACGCGCCGGATCAAGGATGACGGCAGCGGCGTAAACCGGCCCGGCAAGTGGGCCACGTCCG
>JANYAW010000278.1 GCA_025361105.1 Rhodocyclaceae bacterium
AATCATCGCGCCAGGGTCAGAGCCGTGATTCGGCTCGGTTAAACCAAAGCATCCTATCCATTCACCGGTCGCCAGCTTGGGCAAATATTTTTGTTTTTGCGGCTCTGAACCAAATTCGAAAATCGGCACCATGACCAAAGAACTTTGCACACTCATCATCGAGCGATAACCCGAATCCACGCGCTCGACTTCGCGCGCAATCAAACCATAGCTCACATAGTTCAGCCCCGCACCGCCGTAGGTGGTTGGAATCGTCGTGCCGAGTAAACCCATCGCGCCCATCTCGCGAAAAATCGCCGGGTCGGTAGATTCATTGCGAAACGCCAACAGCACGCGTGGCTGTAATTTGTCCTGACAATAGGCGCGCGCCGCATCCATCAGCATGCGCTCATCTTCACTCAATTGTTGTTCCAGCAGCAGTGGATCTTGCCAGTGAAATGCTGCGTTCGACAATTTCATCTCCTCCGTCAGTTGACGCTGGTAACACGCCGTTAAACTACGCCATGAATTTTAGTTGAGGATACAGCGATGAAGTACATCAATCATGGTGAAGGTGGCTTGGCCGATTGTATGCAAATTAGCGAGATGCCCACGCCCCATCCTGCGGCAGGACAAGTGCTGATAGAAGTCGCCTATGCGGGAGTCAATCGCCCCGATGTTTTGCAGCGCAGCGGACGTTATCCCGCGCCGCCCGATGCGTCGCCTGTGCTGGGCTTGGAAGTCGCTGGTGTGGTGGCCGCGCTGGGTGAAGGCGTCACACAGTGGCAAGTAGGTGACCAAGTTTGCGCGCTGACACCTGGTGGCGGCTACGCGCAATTTTGTCTTGCGCCAGCGGGACACGTGCTGCCCTTGCCGGCCGGAATGTCACTCAAAGCTGCCGCTGCGTTGCCTGAAGTTTGGTTTACGGTGTGGGCTAATTTAATCAATTTGGGTCGTCTGAAAAGCGGCGAACGGTTACTGATACACGGCGGTTCCAGCGGCATCGGCCTATGTGCGATTCAACTGGCGAAACACCTCGGCGTTGAATCGCTGGTGACCGTTGGCAGCGAAGACAAAGCGGCGTTTTGTATTGCCTACGGGGCGCATCACGCAATCAATTACCGCTCCGGTGATTTCCAAAGCCAAGTCATGACGATGACTGCCGGCGAAGGCATTGACGTGGTGCTGGACATGGTCGGCGCACCGTATTTGCAAGACAATCTGTCGGTGTTGAAACGCGACGGACGGCTTGTATCAATTGCATTTTTGCAAGGCAGCAAAGGCGAAGTGGATTTGTTACCAATTATGGTGAAGCGCTTGACGCTTACCGGCTCGACTATGCGTGCGCGCAGCATCGCCGAAAAAACTGCGTTACGTGACGTGCTGATGGAAAACATTTGGCCATCGCTAAGCCAGGGACAACTTGCACCCCATATTGCTGCCTGCTTCAATCTCAAAGATGCTGTCGATGCGCATCAGTTGATGGAAAGCAGTTTGCATATTGGCAAAATTGTGTTGCGCGTTAAACACGAATGAACCGGTGAATACGCGCTATCAACGAAAACTGCTGGAATGACACTCATCAATGCATAAAATAGCCACTCCCCAAAATCACTCAACCACAAAGGAAGCTCCATGTCCACCAAACTGGAAAAAGTTGTCTATCAAGCGCATGCCACCTCAACCGGCGGACGTGACGGCACGGCCAAATCATCCGATGGTCTGCTCAACGTCAAACTCAGCGTGCCTAAGGAAATGGGTGGCGGTGGCGGCGGTGTAAATCCTGAGCAATTGTTTGCTGCCGGATACAGCGCATGTTTTATCGGCGCCATGAAATTTGTCGCCGGGATGCAAAAAATTGCCCTGCCTGCCGACACGTCCATTAACGCCACCGTCGGCATCGGCCCGATTCCAGCAGGCTTTGGGATTCAAGTGCAGCTTGATGTTCACATCCCCGGCATGGAGCCCGCTGCGGCAAAAAATTTAGTCGAAAAAGCGCATCAGGTTTGCCCGTACTCCAATGCTACGCGCGGAAATATTGAAGTTACGCTGAATGTTATTTGACAACTGATTTGACAGCGTGTCACCAGCACCAACTGATACCGCTGTGCAAAACGCAAACTGTATACTTGCACCACGGATTTTTTTGTCTTAGTTTTATTCAATCACTCAGAAGGAATTTCACATGCGCGACAACGAAAAGTTTGCAAGAAAAAACATCGCATCCAAGCTGGCGGCTTGCGGGCTGACATTGGCCTCTGTGGTAGTTTTTATGCCAAGTGCCCAAGCAGCATCGACATTCTGTGATGGCCCCATCCAGACCTGCAATATCCAATCAGAGGGCGATGGCGAGGGGCTTCAGTCCTATCAAGTTCTAGAAGTTCGCTGGTCGCTGGACTTTGGCGCTTATGTCAGCCAAATCATCGGCGCGCGTGCGCGTGCGCCGGGCAATCGGTCATCGTCCGCCAGTGTTGACCAAAATAGCAGCACCGGCATCGCTGGCGGTGCCAGTGGTGAGCGTTGGAGCGCATGGGTCGGTGCAGCACATAGCAACATCGATCAAAGTTTTCTCAAAGCCAGTGGCCACGCCAATGTAGCTTTGGGGGGCGTGGATTACACCCTGGCCAATGATGTCATTGTTGGCGTTGCCGGCACCGTTGAGCGCAGTCGCACAAATTCATTTGGCACGCGCATCGAGGGTGATGGCTATTCGCTGGCACCCTATGTGGCGATTCCGCTGAATGCAAATTGGTTAGTCGATGCCAGCCTTGGCATTGGCCGCACGGACGTGGATAGCATCACCGGTGCGTTTGTCGCCAGCGCCAAAGACCGCCGCACCTTTGAAGCACTGTCGTTGACCTATGGCACCGATATGGGCAAATGGCAGTTGCAAGGCAAGGCCAGCTATCTTGGCTCAAAAGACAAATTCACTACGCCAAGCACGACCTCGAAGTTGAACCAGGTGCGCTTTGGCGGCCAAGCCACCTATGATGCTGGCAGTGTGTTGCCATATGTCGGCGTGACCTTCATTCGTGACGTATCGACCCCACCACCCATCATCGGTTCTGCAAACGATCGCGATGCAATTCAGCTACAAGCCGGTGTCAATATTTATTCCAAAGGCCCGTTGTCGGGTGGCCTGTCCTACACGTACGAAGCGAATCGCAAAGAAATCAAAAATAATGTTTTTGTCGCCAACCTTAGCTACCGTTTCTAATTATTGATGCGCTGACGCGCATGAACAACCCACGCGGCTGTGTCGATAAATTTGTCGTCACAGCCGTTTTTTTTGTCTGCGTTTTTATAAGTGGCTGTGCCAATCTCACCGCCAGTCCAAGCGAACGTGCAGACGCATTGGCGCAGCAAAATGGCTTCGTTAACGTGCCTTTGCAATCGGGATTGCGCGCATATTTGCATACCGGAACATCACCTGAACTTACGATCTACATCGAAGGCGACGGCGCACACTGGCCGCGTGGATTACCGCCTGCCGACCCGACACCGAGCCATCCCTACTCACTGAAACTAGCCATCGCCGACACCAGCTTGAACGTGGCATACCTTGCCCGCGCTTGCCAATATTTGCCGGACGATCAACTCGCGAAATGCCCGCGCGCGTTGTGGACAGATGCGCGCTTCGGCGATGACGCCATCACATTGGCGTCGCGCAGCATTGACGAACTCAAGGCAAAATCCAGGGCGAGCTCATTGCGCTTGGTTGGCTACTCCAGTGGCGGCGCGCTGGCGACACTGGTCGCTTCGCAACGTCACGATGTGAGTTGTCTGGTCACCGTTGCCGCACCATTAGATATTGTGGCGTGGGTCGCCGCACATGGCGTTTCGCCGATGAAAAATTCACTCAATCCAGCAACGGATACGGATTCGACAATCGATATTCTGCAGACGCATTTTCAAGGTGACGCAGACACCGTCGTTCCACCCGCAACCGCCCTCACCTACCGACTACGTCATCCCACCGCCAAATTCGAGCTGATTGAAAATTACGACCACGATTGTTGTTGGGACAAGGATTGGGCGAGGCGAATTGCGACGGCTTGCCCGTAAAAACGCAACCTAGGATTTGGTGCTGATGAAACAAATACAAAATCAAAACTATCAGCGACAAGGCGGTCGCGCAAAAGACGCGCTCTGCGCCGTCGCGTGTGGCGATACGCCGTCAAATCACCTTCTCGGCATAATCTGTATCGCGCGTATCGGTTGATTCGATAACTGCATCATGTGCGCATCAAATCCGCCGCCACGCAGGAAAGCCGGGCGTTGTTTGAGGATTTGCAAAGCCGGTTCGCCTGGACGCGGATTGGCCAGTGCGAGGCCGGTTTCTTCGGGTTTCACATCAATCGATGTGGGCCCAGTTTCAGCCTTGTCCAAGCCCAGCGAGGTCTTGCCTTCATGCACGTAGTTGTAAGTGCCAGCGCGCGCATCGGCTGTGTCGTCGGGCAATATGGCGATTTCAAAATCGGTACCGCGAATGCCGATAGTAGCC
>JANYAW010000283.1 GCA_025361105.1 Rhodocyclaceae bacterium
ATCGGCGAGCGCCAGCGTATCTCCTTGTCCTATCTGGAGCAACTTTTTGGCAAATTGCGGCGGCATGAATTGGTCGCTAGCGTGCGTGGCCCGGGTGGTGGTTACACGGCCGCACGAACACTCGAATCAATTACCGTGGCGCAGATTATTGCAGCGGTTGATGAGCCCATCGACGCTACGCAATGTGGTGGTAAACGAAATTGCCAGGCCGAACATGATCACGCCGAGAGCGTCTGCATGACGCATCATTTGTGGACCGGCTTGAACCAAAAAATGATGGCGTATTTGAATTCAATTTCTTTGGCCGATTTGGTCAGTCAGCAACGTGCTGGCAAGACGGCAGTGTTACGCGACCAACGCGTTTCGCGCGTGGCTGCATCTGCCGGATGCAGTGTGGCAGCGGTCTGATTCCAAGCTAGTCGACAAGCCATCATGTTTGCGCCCGTCTATTTTGATCACAACGCCTCGACGCCGATTGATGCGCGGGTGTTGGCGGGCATGTTGCCGTTTATGACCGAGCACTTTGGCAATGCGTCCAGCCGCCATGAGTATGGCCGTGCGGCGCGGTGCGCGATTGATGAAGCACGACAGCGCGTGGCGTTTGCGGTCGGTGCGCATCCGACCGAAATCGTATTTACCAGCGGCGGCTCGGAGGCGAATAATTTATTCATCAAAGGTGTTGCAGCGAACCTGCCGGTGGGCACGCTGACAATCTCGGCGATTGAACATCCTTGCGTGCGCGAACCGGCGAAGCAATTGACCAAGACTGGTTGGACGCTCGATGAAATCGGCGTTGATGCGAATGGTCGAGTCGTTGCAGACGACATTCAACGGCGTATCGCCAGCACCAACTGGCGCCCGTCAATCGCCTCCGTCATGTTGGCCAATAACGAAACCGGGGCGATTCAAGATGTCATGGCGATTGCGCAAAGCATGAAAAGCTGCGGCGCGCTAATGCATACCGATGCCGTACAAGCTTTCGGAAAAATGAATATAGATTTTCGTGCTCTCAATGCGGCTGGCGTGCATGGCATGACGCTATCGGCGCACAAGATTGGCGGGCCAAAAGGCGCTGGTGCTTTGGTGCTGGACAAGCGCGCAGATTTGCAAGCACAGATTGCTGGTGGCGGGCACGAACGCGGACTGCGTTCGGGAACCGAAAACGTAGCGGCAATTGTTGGCTTGGGCTTGGCGGCGGAAATTGCGGTGAGCGAGCTTGCGGCGCGCCGTGCGGTGACCTTGCGTTTGCGTGAGGCGTTGGAAATTGGATTGATCCGCGAGGGAGCGACGATTTTTTCTCAAGCTGCCGAGCGATTGCCGAACACCAGCTACTTTGCTTTTGAGAATGTGGATGGCGAAACGCTGGTGGGCAAATTGGATCGCGCCGGATTTGCAGTGGCCAGCGGCGCGGCCTGTTCGAGTGCAAACCCGCAAGCGTCGCGTGTATTGTTGGCGATGAAGGTGCCAGCGGAACTTGCGCGCGGCGCAGTGCGGATTAGTTTTGGTGCTGACAACACGTCGACACAAGCAAATAATTTTTTACAAGCCTTGACGGCCACCTTGGCAGAGCTGCGCGGCTTGGTGGCGATGGCTGAATGATTTTTTTGGAGATGCACTATGAGTAGCAGTTTGGTTGAAAGCGTGAGCAATTCTGAACGTCCGATTTATCTCGATTATTCCGCGACCACGCCGGTTGATCCGCGTGTGGCGGCGAAAATGATTCCGTGGTTGACCGAAAATTTCGGCAATCCGGCATCGCGCTCGCATCCGTATGGCTGGACGGCGGAGCACGCTGTTGAAGAGGCGCGCGAGCAGGTTGCGGCCTTGGTTGGTGCGGATGCCAAAGACATCATTTTTACTTCCGGCGCGACCGAGTCGAACAACCTCGCGATTAAAGGCGCGGCGCATTTTTATGCAGCGACCAAGGGCCGTCACATCGTCACCGTGTCGACCGAGCACAAGGCCGTGCTCGATACGGTCAAGGAGCTGGAGCGCCAAGGTTTTGAGGCGACTTATCTAGTCCCCGACGAACATGGCTTGATTAGCGTCGAGCAGTTCCGCGCTGCGCTTCGACCAGACACCGTGTTGGCATCGGTGATGGCAGTGAATAATGAAATTGGTGTGATACAACCGATTGCCGCGATAGGCGAAATCTGCCGTGAGAAGGGCGTGATTTTTCACGTTGATGCAGCGCAGGCGACCGGCAAAATGCCGATTGATCTGGCAGCGATGAAAGTTGATTTGATGTCGTTCAGCGCGCACAAAACCTATGGCCCGAAAGGCATAGGTGCGCTGTATGTGCGCCGCAAACCGCGCATCCGTTTGGAAGCGCAAATGCATGGTGGCGGCCACGAGCGCGGCTTGCGTTCGGGCACGCTGGCGACGCATCAAATCATCGGCATGGGCGAAGCGTTCCGACTCGCACGCGTGGAAATGGCCACCGAGAACGAGCGTATCCGCATGCTGCGTGATCGTTTGATGAAAGGCCTGATGGACATTGAGGAAACCTATGTGAACGGCGACCTGGAACAGCGCGTGCCGCACAACCTCAATGTCAGTTTTAATTTCGTCGAAGGCGAATCTTTGATCATGGCGATTAAGGATATTGCTGTTTCGTCGGGATCGGCCTGTACGTCGGCCAGCCTTGAGCCATCTTATGTATTGCGTGCATTGGGACGTTCGGACGAACTCGCACACAGCTCGATACGTTTCACGCTGGGCCGATTTACTACCGTTGAAGAAGTGGATTTCACAATCAAGTTATTGCACAACAAGCTTGGAAAATTGCGCGAACTCTCACCACTTTGGGAGATGTTCAAAGACGGTGTTGACTTGAATTCAGTCGTTTGGGCTGCACATTGATGCGATGAGGCTGCATCAATGTGCAGTCCGTCGGGGCAAGTGACAACCCACCCCCCAACCCCCTCCCTTTTGGGAGGGGGTGATTAGTCAGAAGGAGAATTACCATGGCATATAGCGAAAAAGTTTTGGATCACTACGAGAATCCTCGTAACGTCGGATCGTTCGCCAAGGACGACGCCAGCGTGGCGACAGGAATGGTTGGTGCGCCGGCTTGCGGCGACGTAATGAAACTGCAAATCAAGGTCGGCAAGGACGGCATCATCGAAGATGCGAAGTTCAAAACCTACGGCTGTGGCTCGGCAATTGCATCCTCGTCATTGGTGACGGAATGGGTCAAAGGCAAGACGCTCGATCAAGCGTTGGAAATCAAGAACACGCAGATTGCCGAAGAGCTGGCGCTGCCACCGGTCAAGATTCACTGTTCGATTTTGGCTGAAGACGCGATCAAAGCGGCGGTCGCCGATTACAAGCAAAGACAGGTGAGCTAATCATGCCAGTGACACTTTCTGAACCCGCGGCAAAACACGTCGCCAACTTCATTGCCAAGCGCGGCAAGGGTGTCGGTGTTCGTTTGGGCGTTAAAACTTCCGGCTGTTCGGGTCTGGCTTACAAACTCGAATTTGCCGACGTTTCGCTGCCCGAAGACATTGTGTTTGAAAGCCACGGTGTGAGGGTTCTGGTCGACCCGAAAAGCTTGCCGTATCTCGAAGGCACGCAACTGGATTACACCAAAGAAGGCTTGAATGAAGGTTTCAAATTCATTAACCCGAACGTCAAAGATGAGTGCGGTTGCGGCGAGTCGTTCAAGGTTTAGGTTATGGATTTGCCTGCACTGAACATCACCGCTGATTTTTTTGCCTTACTTAATTTGCCACAGCGGCAGGCCATGGATATTGAGCAGCTG
>JANYAW010000310.1 GCA_025361105.1 Rhodocyclaceae bacterium
GGTTCCTCGCGAGCAGTTGGCGCAGATGGCGCAAAAGGCGTACGCACTGGCCAAGCCCGATGCGACGGCTGCGGTGGCGCGAGTTTGTAGGGAAGTGTGCAAGGGCACGAGTAAGGAGTCGGGCGATGAAACATAAAGTCAAACGCATCCATTTCATCGGCATCGGCGGCTCCGGCATGTCGGGCATCGCCGAGGTGCTGGCTAATCAAGGCTTTGATGTCAGTGGTTCCGATTTGCTCGAAACGGCAGTGACCAAACGGCTTGCCGCGCAGGGCATAAAAATCGTCATCGGCCACGTCGCGAGCAACGTGGATCATGCTGATGCAGTGGTGGTTTCAACGGCTGTCGCGTCGTCCAATCCTGAAGTGCTACGTGCGCGCGAACGTCATGTGCCGGTGGTTCCACGCGCACAAATGCTGGCCGAATTAATGCGGCTCAAACAAGGCTTGGCGATTGCCGGCACGCACGGCAAAACCACGACGACTAGCTTGATTGCCAGTTGCCTTGCGCAAGCCGGACTTGACCCGACTTTCGTGATTGGAGGCCGACTCAATTCCGCGGGTGCGAATGCCAAGCTTGGGTGTGGCGATTTCCTCGTTGCCGAAGCCGACGAGTCCGATGCCTCGTTTTTGTTTTTATCGCCAGTGGTCGCGGTGGTCACCAATATTGATGCCGATCACATGGAAACTTATGGGCATGATTTCGAGCGACTGAAAACAGCATTTGTGGATTTTCTCCATCGCTTGCCGTTTTATGGTGTCGCTGTGTTGTGCAGCGACGATGCCAATGTGCGCGAAATCATGTCGCGCGTGGCCAAGCAAATCGTGACTTATAGCATCGACACGCCAGCTAATTTTCGCGCTGAAAATATCGTCGCCGATGGCGGTGTGATGCGCTTTGATTGTGTGCGCACCAATGGAAAAGTTACGCGCTTGCCTATCGTGCTGAATCTGCCGGGCCGACACAATGTGCTCAATGCGCTGGCAGCGATTGCGGTTGCGACAGAAGTTGGCGCTGACGACACGGCGATAGTAAAAGCCTTGGCCGAGTTCACCGGTGTTGGTCGGCGCTTCCAGCGCTATGGCGAGATGCCGTGCGCGGGCGGTAGCTTCACGCTGATAGACGATTACGGACACCATCCAGTCGAAATGGCGGCAACTATTGCAGCGGCGCGCGGCGCATTCCCCGAGCGGCGTTTGGTGGTGGCGTTTCAACCGCATCGCTACACGCGCACGCGCGATTGCTTCGATGATTTCGTCAAAGTGCTCGGCAGTATCGATGCGTTGTTGCTTGCGGAAGTTTATGCCGCTGGCGAGCCACCGATTGTCGCGGCGGATGCGCGTGCACTGGCGCGTGCAATGCGCGTCAGCGGTGCGGTCGAGCCGGTGTTCGTCGAAGCCATCAGCGACATGCCGGCGGCGATTATTGCGCTGGCAAAAAATGGCGATGTGGTGCTCACTATGGGCGCGGGCTCGATAGGCAATGTACCCGCACAAGTGCAGAAAGCGCTTTGTGGCGACTAGTGATTTGACGGCGTGTCACCAGCACCAACTGACGCAAATGGGGGTGAATTTGCGTGGCGAGTTGCGCCTCAATGAACCAATGGCGCGGCACGTCTCTTGGCGTGCTGGCGGCTGTGTAGCACAGGCTTATTTTCCGGCGGATCTCGAAGATTTCATCACCTTCATGGCACGCTTGCGGCACGATGAACCATTGTTGATAGTTGGCCTGGGCAGCAATTTGCTGGTGCGCGATGGCGGCTACCAAGGCACGGCAATTTTCATGCACGGCGTGCGGCGCGGTCTGAGTGAATTGCGCCTCGAAGCCGATGGCAGCATTTACGCCGAAGCGGGCGTGGCCTCGCCCAAGCTGGCACGTTTCGCTGCCAATCATCAACGTGCACAAGCCGCATTTTTCGCCGGTATTCCGGGCACGGTGGGCGGTGCATTAGCGATGAACGCTGGTTGTTATGGCGGCGAAACTTGGAACTATGTCGAGCGCGTATTGATGGTCAATCGGCAAGGCGAACGGGTATTGCGAACGCCACAAGATTTCACCATCGGCTACCGGCATGTGGGCTTGAACGCGGCGAGTGACGAAGTGTTCGCGGCAGCCTGGTTTCGATTTCCCGACGATATCAACAACACCGCGCGGAGTCGTATCAACGAATTGCTTAAGCGGCGCATCGCACAGCAACCATTGCAATTACCCAATGCCGGATCGGTATTTCGCAATCCGGTGGGCGATCACGCGGCGCGCTTGATAGAGGCGGTGGGCTTGAAAGGTACATGGATGGAGTTCGCTCAGGTGTCTGAAAAGCATGCGAATTTCATCGTTAATCCAGAGGGCAAAGCCAGCGCAAGTGCGATAGAAATGCTAATCGGCCAAATTAGCTTGGTGGTACAAGAAAAATTTGGTGTCGCACTGATGCCCGAAGTGCGGATCGTGGGTGATTCGGTGGGCGAAGAATCAACCGAGGTGAGCGCAGAAAAATGAATTTTGGCAAGGTCGCGGTGCTAATGGGCGGAACTTCTGCCGAGCGTGAAATCTCTTTGATTTCAGGCAAGGCGGTGCTCGCGGCATTGTGCGAGCGTGGAGTGGATGCCCACGCCTATGACATCGCCGAACGCGCATTGTGGGATTTGCCCAAAGACGGTTTCAATCGCGTGTTCAATATTTTGCATGGCCGCACCGGCGAAGACGGCACGGTGCAAGGCGCGCTGGATTTACTCAAGATTCCCTACACCGGTAGCGGCGTGATGGCCTCCGCCTTGGCGATGGACAAATGGCGCACGAAATTGTGTTGGATTGCCACAGGTGTGCCGACGCCACGTTTCATGATGCTGACCGCGCAAACCGATCCGCGTGTGGTGATAGAAAATTTAGGTCTGCCGCTGATTATCAAACCGGCGCATGAAGGTTCGTCAATTGGTGTGACGCGAGTCAATGTACCGTCAGAATATGCCGCAGCATTTGCGCTGGCAAATGGACTAGATGCTTTAGTCATCGCCGAAGAATTTGTGGCGGGGCAAGAACTCACGGCAGCGATGTTGGGCGAACGCACTTTGCCTCTAGTGCGCATTGACGCGCCGGAAGGTAAGTACGATTACGAAAATAAATATTTCACCGAAGAAGTGAAATATCGTTGTCCGGCCGGGGTGGAACCAAACACGGAAGCAAAAATTTTGCACGCGGCGCTCAAAGCGTTTCAAGTCTTGGGCTGTCGCGGTTGGGGCCGTAGCGATTTGATTTTGCGCGAGGACGGCAGCTTCTCGTTTCTCGAAATGAACACCGCACCCGGAATGACGGGACATTCCTTGGTACCAATGGCAGCCAAGGCAGCGGGCATAAATTTCACGGATTTGGTCTTGGCGATACTGGCGGAGGCGCGTTATGGTTAGTTTGACTAAGCTCGCCAAGGCCAACAAGGGCGCACGAAATTCGCGTGCTACACCAAGCGCCGACAGCGATGGTTTTTGGCAGCGTCCCGCATTGATGAATCTGGTGGCGGACGGCTTGTTTGCCACCGGCGGATTTTTGCTGATCTGGGCGGCGGCAATTTATTTGCAGCAGCTACCGGCGTTTTCATTGCGTTATGTGGTGGTGGTTAGCGCGACGCCACAAGTATCGCGGCAGCAAATCGAATACGTGGCGAAGACGGCGATTACCGGTAATTTTTTCACGGTCGATTTGGCCGCCACGCGCGCCGCATATCAAGCCTTGCCGTGGGTGCGTAAAGCCGAAGTGCGGCGGATTTGGCCCGACGTGCTTGAGCTGACCATAGAGCAACACCAAGCGGTTGCCCACTGGACACCGCATGAAGACGAGCCGCGCTTGGTCAATTCGTATGGCGAAGTATTTGTTGCCAGTCTGGATGCCGCAGACGAAAGCATACCGCTACCGATTTTTGACGGGCCGGAAGGTTCGGCACCTCGGCTACTTCAGCGGTTTGTGGAATTCAAAAATGGACTCGCCACTATCGCGCGCGTACCGACCGCCGTCTGGCTTTCGCCACGCGACGCTTGGCGCTTGACGCTCGATGATGGTGTGCGCTTGGAACTAGGACGTGACCAAGTTAAACATCCGGTGGCTGATCGCCTCGCGCGGTTTGTCGCCAGCTACCCGGTTGCGCGCCTGCGATTGCAAGCGCCGCTGCAAATCGTCGATATGCGTTACCCCAATGGCTTTGCGCTGCGCGCAGGCGGCAAGGCATAGCAAGATGAAATTTATTGAAACCTATCGGCAGGAACGAGCAACGTATGAGTAATGCGCAATGAGCAAAGAACTGCACCGCGATTTGATCGTCGGGCTGGATATTGGAACATCAAAAATTGTCGCCATCGTGGGCGAGCTCGATGGCGAAGGCCGCTTGTCGATTCTCGGATTTGGCTCGCAAGTTTCCAACGGTTTGAAGCGTGGCGTGGTGATCAACATCGAGTCGACGGTGAATTCAATTTCACGTGCGATTGCCGAAGTGGAAATGATGGCCGGTTGCAAAGTGCGCGAGGTGTACACCGGTATCGCTGGCAGCCACATCAAGAGTAAAGATTCATCGGGCATGGCGGTGGTGCGCGAGAAAGAAATTACTTCGTTCGATATCGAACGCGCCATCGAGGCCGCCAACGCCACGCCGATTTCTGCCGATGACCAAATTTTGCATACCTTGGTACAAGAGTTCATTGTCGACGGTCAAGACGGTGTCAAAGAACCACTGGGCATGGATGCGCGACGACTGGATGTGCGCGTGCATCTGGTGACCGGTGCCGTGACGGCGGTGCAGAATATCGTCAAATGCGTGCATCGCTGCGGGCTCGAAGTCGTTGATCTAGTATTGCAACCACTGGCTTCAGGCTACGCCGTGTTGACCGAAGACGAAAAAGAAGTTGGGGTTTGTCTGGTTGATATTGGCGGCGGCACGACGGACATCGCGGTGTTTGCACACGGCGCGATTCGGCACACGGCGATTATTCCTATCGCAGGTGATCAACTGACCAACGACATCGCCATCGCGTTGCGCACCTCAACGCAAGATGCCGAAGACATCAAGATGCGCTTTGGCGTGGCGCTGCAACAGATGGCCGATGCCGAGGACACGATAGAAGTACCCGGTGTCGGCGACCGACCCAGCTCGCAGTTGTCTAGGCAGACCTTGGCCGGATTTATTCAACCGCGGGTCGAAGAAATATTTCAGAAAGTCCAGGAAGAATTGGTGCGCAGTGGCTACGTACGCTTGCTTCGCGCAGGGATAGTGCTCACCGGCGGTTGTGCGCAAATGCCGGGCATGGTCGAGTTGGGTGAGGAGATTTTCAACAACACGGTGAAACTCGGAATGCCGCATTACGAGGGCAATCTGCGCGACCTCGTGCGCAATCCGCGTTATGCCACCGCGATGGGTTTGATGATTGAAGGTGTGGCGCAACAAAAGCGTGGTCAAACCACGCGCAGTCCAAATAGTTTCAAGCAGGTGTTGGCGCGTATGAAGGCTTGGTTTGGCAAGAATCTTTGAGTTGTAAATTTTTTGTGTTTTTTTATTTAAAGGGGCGATGATGATTAACTTTATGGATGTCGAAGATGCAGGGGATGGCGAGGTGCAAGCAACTGAAAACAGCGCCACGGTCATCAAAGTAGTGGGTGTCGGCGGTGCGGGCGGCAATGCGGTCGAGCACATGATTCGTGAAGGTGTAGGCGGCGTGGAATTCATCTGCTGCAACACCGACGCGCAAGCCTTGGCGAAAAGCAGCGCGCATGTCACTTTGCAACTTGGCCCTGGTCTTGGTGCAGGCGGCAAACCCGAAAAAGCGCGCGAGTTAGCGCAAGCAGATCGTGCGCGAATTGCGCAGGTATTGACCGGTGCCAACATGGTGTTCATTACCGCAGGTATGGGTGGTGGTACTGGTACAGGCGCTGGCCCGGTGGTGGCAGAAGTCGCGCGCGAGTTGGGGATTTTGACCGTCGCCGTAGTGACCAAGCCATTTGAATACGAAGGTAGGCGCAAGCGTTTGGCGGAGGATGGTGTGGCCGAATTGGCCAAGCATGTCGACTCGCTCATCGTGATTCTCAACGAGAAGCTTGAAGAAGTTTTGGGCGACGATGTCACTATGCTCGATGCGTTCAAAGCGGCGGACAACGTGCTGCGCAATGCCGTCGGTGGGATTGCCGAAATCATCAACGTGCCGGGTTTGGTCAACGTCGACTTCGAAGACGTGCGCACGGTGATGGGTGAAATGGGTAAAGCCATGATGGGCTCGGCTTCTGCCGCCGGTGTCGACCGCGCGCGCATTGCCGCCGAAGCGGCTGTCGCCAGCCCGCTGCTCGAAGGCATAGAGCTTTCCGGCGCACGTGGCGTGTTGGTGAACATCACTGCCAGCACGACCTTGGGTTTGAAAGAGTACAAAGAGGTCATGGCCACCATACGCCAATACACCGCGGCCGAAGCCACCGTGATTTGCGGCGCAGTGTTTGATGAGACGATGGAAGATCAGTTGCGCGTTACGGTGGTAGCGACCGGTTTAGGCGGTGCCGCGATGAAAGTTCGCAAGCCTGAAATGAAAGTCGTCGAAACCATGACGATGGGTCTGCGCACTGGTACCGACAATCATCCGGTCTTCGAGTCGACGATGTCCAGCGGTGTTGGTCTGGATTTGACTGGTGTGATTGCCGGTCGCGGTGCTGCGTCGTCCGCTTTGGATTGCAAACGCCACGAAACGGTCCGGCAGCAGGCGCGCGATGG
>JANYAW010000318.1 GCA_025361105.1 Rhodocyclaceae bacterium
CGGACGTAGCAAGTCTGCGCACGACGGCAGTCCGTGATGGAAATCATTACGTGGTGAATGGCGAAAAAACCTTTATCACCTCAGGCATGCGTGCCGATTTTCTGACCGTCGCAGTGCGCACCAATCCCGAAAACAAAGGCGCAGGCGGTGTTTCATTGCTGGTCATCGAAGGCAATACCCCAGGGCTTTCGCGCACCGAATTGAAAAAAATGGGTTGGTGGGCATCTGACACCGCGCAACTACATTTCGACAATTGTCGCGTACCGGTCGAAAATCTTATCGGCACTGAAAATCACGGCTTCAAAGCCATCATGAGCAACTTTAACGGCGAGCGTTTGGGCATCGCGGTGATGACCTACAGCTACGCGCAAGTCTGCTTTGAGGAAGCGCTGGCATGGGCGCGCGAGCGCAAGACATTTGGCATGCCGCTCGCGGAGCGGCAAGTGATACGTCACAAGCTGGTCGACATGGCGATGCGCATCGACGCCTCGCGCAGCTTGACTTACGAGTTAGCGCATTGCATCTCAAAAAAAATTGGCGACCCAAATCAATTGGTCGCGCGCATCTGCATGCTCAAAAATTTGGCGACCCAAACCATGCAGTTTTGCGCCGACCAAAGCGTGCAAATTTTGGGCGGCATGGGCTACATGCGCGGCACTAAATCCGAGCGAATTTATCGCGAAGTGAAGGTGCTGATGATAGGCGGCGGGGCGGAAGAAATCATGAAAGACCTTGCCGCACGGCAGCTTGGGATTTAAGTGGCTAGCGCGCCCGTCAGTAGCGCTAGCATCAATGCGTTGATGCCACCTTCATGTGTTGCAGCTTTTTCCTGAAGCTGTTTGACCAGCGTCGAGGGTAATTTGCAAGCGAAAGACGTCAAACCCAAAGCACGGTCTTGATCACGCTGTTCGCGCTTATCGCCCAAGCCCGCCGCGCTGCCATATCGGCTGGGGATTCCTGCGGCGCCTAAGCGGCTACTGATTTTGAGTCCCAATTGTTTTTGTAGATCGGTTGATTTCATTGTCATAAAAATTCTCGCTAGTTGGTTTCGTCGATACAGCCGACGCCAAGGTTAATTATCGCCGCTTGTTACACTCTGCCGCTAACTTTCAGGAGCCTTTCAATGACCAGAAAAATTATTGATCTGTCGATTTATCTAGAAAATGATGTGGTGAGTGACCCGCCGGCCATCGCGCCAAAGATTCAATATTTTGATCACCAGTCATCGTTCGGGCAGATCGCGCCGTTTTTCCCCGGCCTCAAACAAGACGATCTGCCCGACGGTGAAAGTTGGGCAATTGAACTAGTAAATTTATGCACACACAACGGCACGCATCTGGATGCGCCCTATCATTTTCATAGCACCATGAACAAAGCGCTAGGGCACAAAGAAGCGTCGGCCACTATCGACCAAGTGCCGCTCGATTGGTGCTTTCAACCCGGCGTGAAGCTGGATTTTCGGCACTTTGCCGATGGCTATGTGGTTACCGCAGCGGATGTTGAAAACGAATTGGCGCGCATCAATCACAGGCTCACGCCGCTGGAAATCGTTATCATCAATACCAGTGCTGGCAGCCGCTATGGTGCCGCCGATTACGTCGCAGCAGGCTGCGGCATGGGTTATGCGGCGACCATGTATTTGCTGGAGCGCGGCATCCGGCTCACCGGCACCGACGCATGGAGTTGGGACGCACCGTTTGTGCACACAGCCAAAAAATATCAAGAAACCGCCGACGCGTCGCTGATTTGGGAAGGCCACAAAGCTGGTCGCGACATCGGCTATTGCCATCTAGAAAAAATGCACAACCTCGAAGCCCTACCGGCAAATGGCTTTTTTATTTCATGTTTTCCCCACAAAATTCGCGGTGCGTCGGCAGGTTGGACACGTGCCGTAGCCATCTTTGACGACCGGCTTTCGGGAGCTGCGCAATGAACGGAGACGAAATTGTGCGTAGCGGAACCACCGCCCGTTGGTCCGACACCGTGGCATGGAACGGCTTGTTATTTTTATGCGAAGTGCCGGAAAAATTGGACGCAGACATTGCCGTGCAAGCCAAAGAGATGTTAGTGCTGCTGGCCAAGCGATTAGCCGACAACCACAGCTCACCCACGCGACTACTCAACGTAACAATCTATTTGCCACAAGCGCAAGATCTTGCAACGTTCAATGAGATTTGGGAAGCGTGGTTGCCAACCGGCTGCGCACCCGTCAGAGCCTGTATTCACGCCGCTTTGACCAATCCGCTGATGCGGGTTGAAATACAGGCCATTGCGGCGAGTGACGCATGACTTGATGTGGGTTCTGATTCGGTACAACGAGGATAGTTTTGACGGCGGCGAAACAGGGGATTCGCTAAGCATGCTTTGCGCCTGTGTAGCGGGTCGCCTGTGCAACGCCAACACCGCATATCCAGCATCAACTGGTGAGGGAAACCCACTAACTCTGAATTCTCACCCGCCACCCTAGCGAAACGAGAATTCAAGGCGTGTCGACAGGCGCCTGATGCCTCAATGTACTCCCTGCCGCCCCATGTCCAGCACGCGATCCACAATCCCGCCGCGCTTGAGGCGTTCAAATCTTGTCTGCCGGCTTTCTTTCATCAGGTCGCCGAGAAAAGCCAAGTTTCGGCTGATTGATTCGGCGTAAAAATTTCTTTCTTCACCGACGGTTTGGGCGAAGTGTTGTGGCAGATAAATTGATAGACCAGTGAGATCGTGATCGAGGCGGTTTTTTGTCAGGCGATAAAAGCTGATGGTCTTTTCCAGCAGATCATGGATGTCGGTGAAGCCACCAAGTTTGGCTTCTTCAAACTCGAAGTACAAAAATAAAAGCCGTTCGATGTATTCTCGGTTGGCCATTTGGCCAATTAAATCAGCAGTGGCAGTCGCGTAGGCGGCAAGTTGTTGTTGCGGATTGTCGAACTGGACCCAATCAGGATGTTGACGATGGTCGGTGACTTGGATAACTTTGACGGCGGCGGCGAGCGTTGATGGCGAAATACCCACCAAATGTTTTTTGGCGAATTCGACACCACGATTGACGTGGGTAGTAGTGAATTGCGCGCCGGTGCCGTTGGCTTCCTCGTTGGTCATCAAATAGCCAATGTCATGCATCAGCGCACCAACTAGCGCCGCGTCTATGTGCTCGCTGTCGAGGCCGCGACCCGCTTGCGCCAGACCATGCAGCATGCGGGCGGAGCACAGCACAACTTCGTTGGTGTGCGAGTTGTTGTGGTACAAAGTTTTGAGTGGTTGATAGCCCGGCATCTCGCCAGCGAAGGCGGTGCGCAGCAAGGTGAAAGTATTTTCTATCTGGCTCAAGTCATGTTCAGGCGCGAATCGCTTGACGGTTTCCAGCACTTGCGCCTCTACCTCTTCGGTGTCGGTGACGTTGCCCAGCGCGGCGGAGGGTCGGTCTATGCTCATGTGATTCAATACATGAAGGTGGGCTTTGCCGCTACTGATGCGTCGGTCGACGCGGGATTTTCTGGGGCTTCCAGGTGGGCGACTAACGCAGCGAACACATGGCGGTCAAACTTGTCCTCGCCCGCTTTCTCCAGCTCGGCGAGTGCCATCGCATGCGTCATTGGCGCGCGGTAGGGGCGTGGCGCGAGCATCGCCGCATAGGCATCGGCGACAGCGATGATGCGGCTCATAAAAGGGATTTCGGCACTAACCATCCCGCGAGGATAACCGTTTCCGTCGGGTGTCTCATGGTGCGATGCGGCGATGAGCGGCACTTGGCGGTACTTGCGGGTAAATTTCACGCGGTGGAGCAAATCCTCGGTCAGTCGCGTATGCGTTTTTATTTGTTCAAATTCGTTCGCCGTCAGCCGCTCGGATTTTTGTAGCAAATCTTCACCCATCGCAACCATACCGAAATCGTGCA
>JANYAW010000330.1 GCA_025361105.1 Rhodocyclaceae bacterium
CTGCGGGTGTTTCTGTCTATCAGATGTGATAGCGCGCCTGAGTTCCGTTGTTTAGCGAGGTTTAAATTCGCGGACGCACAGCACCCACCCACTCCCCCTGCTGAGCCGCCGAATTTTGTGGCCTCGGCGCGGGAATTCCAAGCTGATGAACAAACTGCCTTAAGCTAAGCTCGCAAACGACGCGAGAAAAGCCTCAGCGCAGCGTTGATTGAGCGTAGCAAGAAAGAACTCGGCTGTCGGGCCGAGTCCCGACTCGGACGTTGAGTAATCAACTATCTACATCGGATACCCACAAAACAAAAACCAACGGCGTGCTGTCAGCACCAACTAACACGATGCCCCATCCCCACCCCAGCCCTCCCCTTGAAGGGGAGGGAGGAACCGTCCATCGGCATTCGTTGGAATGTCGAACGACCGCAGTTGCGCGTACTATTCACGCATCCAAATCACCAAGGAATTCTCATGCCCACGCCACGAATCGAATCCGACAGCTTTGGCCCGATTGAAGTTCCCGCTGAACATTTGTGGGGCGCACGAACGCAGCGCTCTTTGCTGTTTTTCGCAATCGGCGCTGACCATCTGCCGTATGAACTCGTCATGGCCCTGGTTCGGGTCAAACGGGCGGCGGCGGCGGCGAATCTTGAACTTCATTTGCTCGACGACGACATTGCCAAAGCGATTATCAAGGCTGCCGATGAAGTGCTCAACGGACTATGGCCGGATGAGTTTCCGCTCTCGGTTTGGCAGACGGGTTCGGGCACGCAAAGTAATATGAATGTGAATGAAGTGTTGGCCAATCGCGCTTCGGAATTGCTCGGCGGCGAGCGCGGAATGGCGCGCTTGGTGCATCCGAATGATCAGGTGAATTTATGCCAATCGTCGAACGATGTTTTCCCTACCGCAATGCATGTCGCGGCGGTGTGGCAAATTGAATTTTCGCTGCTGCCTGCGCTGGATATTTTGATCGCGACCTTAAAAGAAAAATCTGCCACTTTTGCCCACATCGTCAAGCTCGGTCGCACGCATTTGCAGGACGCTACGCCGATAACGCTGGGGCAGGAATTTTCTGGTTATGTGGCGCAATTGGAAATCGCGCGGCGCGGCATTGTGGCAGCATTGCCTGAGCTAAAAACCCTAGCGCTGGGCGGCACGGCAGTGGGAACGGGTTTGAACGCGCATGCTGAATTTGCACAACATGCGGTAGCGCATTTGGCCTATGTCATTGCGGACACAGCACTAAATTTCTCATGCGCAGAAAATCGTTTCGCTGCGCTGGCGGGTCACGAGCCGCTAGTGTTCGCGCACGGCGCATTCAAAACTTTGGCTACCGCGCTGATGAAAATCGCTAACGATATTCGTTGGTTGGGCAGCGGGCCGCGTGCTGGTTTTGGTGAATTGCTTTTGCCCGAAAACGAGCCGGGGAGTTCCATCATGCCGGGCAAAGTTAACCCTACGCAATGCGAGGCGCTAACTATGGTCTGTGCACAAGTTTTGGGTAATGATGTCGCTATCAATATCGGTGGCGCGATGGGGAATTTTGAGCTGAATGTTTTCAAGCCGCTGATCGCCTACAACTTCCTCCACAGCGGGCGGCTGCTGTGCGATGCGATGCGAAGTTTTGAGGCGCATTGTGTACGTGATTTGCAAGCCAACTCGGTGCGAATAGCTGAATCGCTGGAGCGCAGTTTGATGTTGGCCACCGCACTCGCGCCGCATATCGGCTACGACAAAACGGCCGCGATTGCCAAAGCCGCACATTTGAGCGGCAGCAGTTTGCGCGACGCGGCCATCGCTTCGGGGTTTGTGAGTGCGCAGGACTACGACCAATGGGTGGTGCCGGAGAAAATGATTTAGTCGCACCGGTAGTTATTTTTGAGTGACGGCTCTGGTGACCATAGTCATCGCTGTCACGGCCTGCGCGGCGACGTGACGGAAATAAAGTGTGACGGAAACACCCGCCATCCCAAGACCGGCAATCGCCCCCATCCAGAAACCCGCCACGCCGCATGGTGCTCCGAAGGTATCGGTGAGACCAAGCACATAACCTCCCGCGAGACCGACACCCCACAAGGCCAGGGCGTAAATCACCATGGGTACGGTGGCGCGTTTGTAGCCGCGCAGAATTTGCGCGAATATGCCTTGCAAAGCATCAAATGGATGGAAAAACAGCACCAGCAAAAGCAGACTGGCTGCAATCCGGCGCACCGTTTCATCGGTAGTGTAAATCGCCGCCAGGTTTTGTGCATTGAGCGCTACCGCGATGCTCAAGGCGGTTGAAATCAGCATGCCGATTTTCGCCCCCAACCAGCCCGCATTCCGCGCCTTCGCCGGTTCACCGGCGCCTAGTGATTGGCCGACCAGTACGCCGGTGGCGTTACCCAGCGCCATCGGAAATGTGTATAAAAATATGACCACACTGGAAATTATTTGGTGCGCGGCAGACGTTGCGGCACCCAGTCGTGCAACGAACAAGGCCATGAAAGTGAATGCAGTGACGTCCACCAAGAACATCAGGCCTGTCGGCACACCGAGGCGTAAAAATTCCTTGATCGGCGTCCATTGTGGCCAGTCGAAACGGGCAAACACGCCGTAGGCCGAAAGCTGGGTTTCGCGGTAACACCATACCCAGGCAACCAACGCCAATGTACTCATGGTCAAGGCCGACGACCAGCCCGCACCGGCACCGCCCATGGCAGGAAAGGCGAGATAGCCGAACATCAAAATGGTATTGAACATCAGCTTGAGCGCCAAGCCCAAAATGTTGAGCATCATCACCGGACGCGGACGCGAAATGCCGATCGTGAAACCATAAAAAACCCGGAAGAACAACATCCCGGGAACCGACCAGGCGATGCCGCCCAGATAGGCACGCACCTTGAGCTCCAGCGTCGGTTCCAGCTGAGAAAACGCCAACAGCGGCTCGGGAAATTTCAGCGCTGTAAACGCGGCGATGGACAAAAACAAGGCCAGCCAGGCGCTTTGACGCACATCACTGCCGATATCAAGGTAACGCCCGGCGCCGTAGTGATGGGCGACGATGGGTGGTAAGGCGAGCAAGACGCCCATCGCCGAAACAAACACGGTGGCATAAATGCTGGAACCGACACCAACCGCCGCCAGGTCGGCGGGCGAAATCTGACCGGCCATCAAGGTGTCGATCAGCGAATTGGCCATCACCGCCGCTTGCGCCACCAGCACTGGCCAGGTCAAATTAAACAACTGCCGCGGCAGGGAGATGGTGGGATTCATCTTTGGATTTTAACGACTCGGAAGTTGGTGCCGGCTACACGCCGTGTTGGCGCTACCAACTGATGCCCTAAAATGTTTCATCCGTCCACGCCGCTTCACTTGGTCACTTTGCATGAACACCCGTCTGCGCGAAATCCCCTATAACTACACCTCATTTTCTGATCGCGAAATTGTGATTCGCTTGCTCGGCGCACCGGCCTGGGAAGTGGTCAATGAGTTGCGTGGCGAACGGGTGACGGGGCGCTCGGCGCGGATGTTGTATGAGGTGCTCGGCGACATTTGGGTAGTGCGGCGCAATCCGTATCTGGAAGATGATTTGCTCGGCAACCAAAGCCGCCGCAAAGCCTTGATTGATGCGCTACGCCATCGTTTGCGCGAGATTGACAAACGTCGCGATGGTGAAGATGCGCGTGTCGTTACTTTGCTGGCGGCGGCCAACGCAGCGGTCAAATCCTTCGAGCAGTGGTTTGTGCAGACCAGCGAGTTGCGCTATCGCGCGATGAAGGTGTATTCGCGCCACACCAAAAAGGACAACATCTGTTTTGACGGCCTGGCGCGCGTCTCGCACGTCACCGATGCGACCGACTGGCGGGTTGAATATCCGTTTGTGGTGTTGACACCGGATACGGAAGCAGAAATCGCTGCACTCGTGAAAGATTCGATTGCGCTCGGCTTGACCATTATTCCGCGTGGCGGCGGCACGGGTTATACCGGCGGCGCGGTGCCCCTTGATGCGCTTTCTGTGGTCATCAATACCGAAAAGTTGATGGACATGGGCGCGGTGGAAATTCTCCGCCTGCCTGAAACCATAAAGGACTACGCCACTGTGCGCACCGGCGCAGGCTTGGTCACGCGGCGCGTGATGGAAGCTGCAGAGGACGCAGGATTTGTTTTCGCCTGCGATCCGACCTCGGCCGATGCCTCGTGCATAGGCGGCAATATCGCCATGAACGCGGGTGGCAAAAAGGCCGTGCTGTGGGGCACGGCGCTGGACAATCTGGCCTCGTGGAAAATGGTCACGCCGGATGGCGAGTGGCTGGAAGTTGAACGACTGAATCACAACTTCGGCAAGATTCACGAGCAGGAACTGGTCAGCTTTCGTCTCACTCGTTTTGATGCCAGCGGCAAGAATAATCTCGGCGTTGAACGCCTCGACGTGCCAGGCAAAAATTTCCGCAAGGAAGGTTTGGGCAAAGATGTCACCGACAAATTTCTCGCTGGCGTGCCGGGGATACAGAAGGAAGGCACCGATGGGCTGATTACCTCGGCGGTATGGATTTTGCACAAGATGCCGCCGGTGACGCGCACTGTTTGTCTGGAATTTTTTGGCCAGGTTCGCGATGCAGTGCCATCGATAGTCGAGATTACTGATTACCTGAAAACCCGGCCGGGCGGCGCGCTGCTGGCAGGTTTGGAACATCTGGACGAGCGCTATGTCAAGGCCGTCGGCTACGCAACCAAAGCCAAACGACATGGTCGGCCGAAAATGGTTTTGGTCGGTGATATTGTCGGCGATGACGAACGGGCAGTGATGAGTGCCGCGTCCGAAGTGGTGCGCATCGCCAACTTGCGCGGCGCAGAAGGTTTCATCGCCGTTAGCCCGGAAACACGCAAAAAATTCTGGCTCGATCGCGCGCGCACGGCGGCGATTTCGCGCCACACCAACGCCTTCAAAATCAATGAAGACGTGGTGATTCCGCTGCCGCGCATGGGCGATTATTGTGATGGCATCGAGCGCATCAATATCGAGCTGTCGATGAAGAACAAGCTCGAATTGATCAGTGCGCTGGAGACATTTTTTGCCAGCCCTTTAAGTGATTGGCCGCTGCCTGCCGAGGTGGCAAATCTTGATCGCGAGGAATTGCTCGGCGATGCGCGACTGGATGCGCTGGAGCTTTTGTCGACCACCCGCACACTATGGCAAGGCTATATCGACAGCCTCGATGAACTGTTTCCGCAAATGCAGGATTACCGCTTGCGCGTGTCGTGGAAGACGGAACTAAAAGCGCCGCTGGAAACAATTTTCGATGGCGTTTTCATGCGTGGGGTAATGGACAAAATCACCGCGATACACAAGGAGATTTTGCGTGGCCGCGTGTTCGTCGCACTGCATATGCATGCCGGTGATGGCAATGTGCATACCAACTTGCCGGTGAATTCCGATCACTACGAAATGCTGCAAACCGCCTACAAAGCCGTCGATCGCATCATGGCGCTGGCGAAAAGTTTGGGCGGCGTGATTTCCGGCGAACATGGCATTGGCATCACCAAGCTCGACTATTTGTCTGACGAGGAAATTCGTCCCTTCCGCGAATACAAACAGCGCATCGACCCGCAAGGCAATTTCAATCGCGGCAAGCTGCTGAACTCGCCTGAGCTACGTGGCGACCTGACCAATGCCTATACACCTTCGTTTGCCTTGCTCGGTGTCGAATCGCTGATCATGGAGCAATCGGAAATCGGCAAGATTTCCGAGTCGATAAAGAACTGCCTGCGCTGCGGCAAATGCAAGCCGGTTTGTTCAACCCATGTGCCACGCGCCAACTTGCTGTATTCACCGCGCAACAAAATTCTCGGTACGTCTTTGTTGGTCGAAGCCTTCCTCTACGAAGAGCAGACGCGGCGCGGAATTTCCCTGCAACATTTTGATGAATTTTCCGACGTCGCCGACCACTGCACGGTTTGTCACAAATGCTTTAACCCTTGTCCAGTCGACATAGATTTTGGCGATGTGTCGATTGCCATGCGTAATTTTTTGCGCGTACAAGGCAAAAAGAAAACCAGTCCCGGCACAGCACTGGCGATGGCGTTCTTGACCGCAAAAGATCCGGCGACGATCAAGCTGATGCGGCTCGGCATGATTCAACTTGGATTCAAAGCACAACGCCTCGGCTATCGTCTCGGCAAGTGGTTGGGCCTCACTGGTGGCACGGTGAAAGCCCCACCGGCGACTTTGGGAAAACCGTCTATCCGCACCCAGGTTATCCATCTGATTAACAAGCCCATGCCGCGCAACGTGCCTGCTCGCACCTCACGCGCGTTGCTCGACATTGAAAGCGACACACTGATTCCGGTGATAAGAAATCCTGCGCAATTGGATGAAAGCGACGCAGTGTTTTATTTCCCCGGCTGCGGCTCGGAGCGCTTGTTCTCGCAAGTCGGACTTGCCACCCAGGCCATGCTCTGGCACGCCGGTGCAACGACAGTGTTGCCACCGGGCTATCTGTGCTGCGGCTATCCGCAAACGGCGGGCGGCGAGGAAGACAAAGGGCAGGCGATTTCCACCAGCAATCGCGTACTGTTTCATCGCGTCGCCAACACGCTCAACTACCTCGACATCAAGACCGTGGTGGTGAGTTGCGGCACTTGCATGGATCAGCTGCTCAACTATCAATTCGACAAGATTTTCCCCGGTTGTCGCTTGCTCGACATCCACGAATATTTGTACGAGAAAGGCATCAAGCTTGATGGCGTGAAGGGTGTGCAATACATGTACCACGAGCCTTGCCACACGCCGATGAAACATCACTCGGGCATCAAAGTGGTGAATGAGTTGATGGGTCAAAAAGTTGATTTGAACGATCGCTGCTGCGGTGAATCCGGCACGCTGGCAGTGACGCGGCCAGATATTTCCACGCAAATTCGCTACCGCAAGCAGGAAGAGATGGAAGCTGGTGCGGCGAAGATTCGTGACCGAAATTTGCCAATTGGTACTGGTGATACGCCGTCAAATTCCGCCGTGAAAATCCTCACCTCCTGCCCATCCTGTCTGCAAGGTCTCGCCCGCTATTCTGATGATGCAAATGTTGAAGCCGACTACATCGTGGTTGAAATGGCCAAGGCGATTCTGGGGCCAAACTGGATGCAGGATTATTTGAGCAAAGCCGGTGCCGGTGGGGTTGAACGGGTGTTGCTATGAAGCCGATGGGGAAACCTGTCTGGACAAAAGCTCGCTGAATTCCCATTTATCTCGTTCATTGAATTGATGGACGAGATTTGGTTTGGCAATGCTTAAAAAGCTTGCGTTAAAGCTGTCAAAAGACAGGTCGCCGAGCACCGGTTTCAGCTTTTCATAGGTATAGATCGGATCCCTGATCAGTCTTGGGTAGTTAATCAATGTGACTGGAATACCCGAGTTCGACAGACCCAGAAAAAGTTGGTAGACCTTGTTTAGCAACACTTCTTCCTGGCCATGTCCTGCTGACGTTTGCCACAAACCGCCGACGATTTTTCGCTTCCTGATCTTGTTCTTGATCTGTTTGTACCAAGGAAGATTTGCAACAGCAATGTCGTCGACAAAACGCCGACTTTCTGCGGCAGCGTTGAGATCGCGGATAGGCACAAAGACATGCTCGATGAAAATATCGTCGCGGGAAATTACTTCGTCGACGTAATCGCAGAAATGCGGATTCTTGATGACGTAAGGCGCATCTTCATCACGGATGTCGGTTTCAAGGCCGGCTCTGGCTGTCCTATCTTTCTTGCCTTGCAGGCTGTCCGGCGAGAAACCAGTGTCCAACCCCAGACAAGTCATGAGCTCAACCAGAAAACTGGTGCCGGCCCGACCTGTTCCAGAAATAACAACATGGCTCCTCATTGTTATTTCCCCAGTGACATTTTCAGCGTGTCCATACTCTCGATTAGCGCGATGTCGGCCGGGGTGCCCCCTCCAACCGTACTGCGGAGCGTGCGCCGGGATACGCTGTTGGTAGCGTCGTCACCAATAGTTCATCCGCCAATCTTTGCTGATCTGTATCGAGTCCGGCATAGAGTCGGTTTGCAGCGCTGGCGACATCTTCCAATGCCGTTAACAGATTGCGCGCCGTATCCAGCTTGCGTTCTATCTGTTGCTTTGCGTTCCCCTGACTGGCGGCGCTGGCGCGTGGTACGCGCATTTGATCACTGACGAAAGCGAATACCTGATCACGATAGCTTGCCCAAAGCGGCGCTTGTGCTGGTGTCAGTTTGAGTTGTGTCGCCACCTTGTCGATTTGTATCGATATATCGTCGGCCAGATTGGGCGCCGTGCCGGCGGCTGGACAGGGTGTAGTTCCTTCAGGCGGGTGGTTCTGTCTGTGGCCTCCGCCACCCATGCCGCCACCGCCAAACTGTGCGGCGGCCTGCATGGAGAAACCCAGCAAGAAGCCAATGACGATGATGTTGCACCGTAGTTTCATGTTCCTGTGCCTCCCTAGCGTACACGGCCAAATGAGAATGTGGCGAGCGCTGATAAGTTCATGAGCTATTCGGTTGAATTGCTGACAAGCGAAGTTTCAATCAACATCCGGCCAACTGATGTTTCGGGAAGGTAAAGAAACATTAAGGCTTGCAACGAATCGTTAGACGATGGCGACTCGCTGATATTCAGCAGGCTTAGGCGGTTGTGGCCGTAATTTCTTGACCCCAACACTTTGGTCGCCAACACCGCTTGAGCGTCGCAGCAAATCTCTGTGTTCAGACTTGAGGAGGAACACCAATGCTGCGCCCAAATCGGGCCACGCGCTTATCAAGCCGTGCTACATCGTCGCGCAAGCTATCCACTTCGCGTGAAAAATCGCTGACGGCGGCGCGTTGGGCGATTAGGGGGTTTTCTTCGGTGAAGTATTCGGCGAAATTTCCTGCGAGATTTTGGGCTGCGCTGGCATTCCATGTGCCAAAGCGTTTTGCGCCGTCGACGAGGCGATGGGCGGCGATGTCGCCGACGACTTTGGACAAGTCTTCTTCGACATCCCATTTGAGATTGCGGATGACAAAACTCAAGGCTTCGGCAAAATCTACCGAGCCGGATAACTTGACGGCGCGCATCAGCGTAGGCAAGCCTTGCAACAAGAGCAGTGGTGCGTTGGCGGGCAGATTGATGGTGACATCAGCTTGTGTCTGGTCGTCTGCCGGCGAAGAGAGATAGCCGTTGTCGAGCACAACAATATTCGCATCGAACGGCGGCATGACCACGCGCGCGCTACGCCCGGCGAACGCGGCCAATTTTTCACGCGCCCAGTCGGCTTGACCGAGTACGTGATTGATGGCCGCCAACGCGGGAATCGGAAGTGCCGCCATACGCTAGCTGATTTGCTGTATGCCAGCGATCTGCCAGCCGCGTGAGCCATCGGTGGGTTTGGTCAAATGCCAGATTTCTTCAAAGGCTTGTGGTGCGTTGTGGATGTCTTCGCGCAATTGGCCGAAGTAACGCACGCTGGCGATTTGGCGATTGTCTTCGGTGACTACGCTCAATAATTCAGCATCAAGTTGGACAACATCCGTTTGTGATTTGACGCTGCCACGCTCGTGCAATTGCATCTGGATTTCGGCGAAAACTTCCGGCGCGGTGAATTGCCGAATGTCGTCTAAATCGCCGCGATCGTTGGCGGCTTGCAGGCGAACGAAATTGAGCTTGGCTTGGCGCAGAAATCCGACAACATCGAAATCAGCGGGGATGTTGCTAACGACAGTTGGCGGCGCACTTGACGGCGTGTCACCAGCACCAACTGGCAAGCTTGGCGAAGGCGATGGTGGTATCGCATCAAAGTGCATAGGCGTTGCAGATGATCCCGCACCGGCGTATTGCGTACTCAATTCAGGCTCGCGCTTTCGCGTCAGCCAGCGGAACAAAAACAACGCCGCCATGGCCAACAAGGCAATCATCATGAAATTTGCTACGCCTTCACCCATGCCGAAATGCGACAGCAATGCGGCCAAGCCGACACCAGCGGCAAGACCCGCCAGCGGTCCCAGCCAGCGACTCATTCCTGGCTTCGCTGCCGCCGCAGCGGGTGCGGGCGCAGGTGCGCTGGTGGTGGCATTCGATGGCACGGCATTTTGCACTGGCGCAGCTGGTGGTGCAGATTGGCGTGGAGTGCTGCGCGTCATGCCAATAGACTTACCGCCACCGAGGCGCGCGGCTTGTGCGTCACTTACAGCCAGGCCAATTGTGAACGCAAAGGCGATGAGCACCAGGAGAAAATTTTTTGAACGATTCATATGAGTTTTACCAATGAGGACAAAAGCAAATTTAGCTTCAAAACTTGTAACCACGATGCAATGCCACCACGCCCGCAGCCAAGTTAAATACTTCGACTTTCTCCAAGCCGATTTGTTCCATCAAAGCCTTCAAAGTTTCTTGATCGGGATGCATGCGTATCGATTCGGCAAGATAGCGGTAGGAATCAGCATCGCCAGCAATTTTCTGTCCCAGCCACGGCAGTACTTTGAACGAATACAAATCATAAAGCGGCGCTAAAGGTGCAGCGACTTTGGAAAATTCCAGCACCAGCAAACGCCCGCCAGGCCGCAGTACGCGGCGCATTTCGGCCAGTGCCAAGTCTTTATGCGTCATGTTGCGCAAGCCAAAAGCCACGGTGACAATGTCAAAATAATCATCCCGGAAGGGCAATTTTTCGGCATCGCATTGCGCTACCGGCAGCATCCGGCCTTCATCGAGCAAACGGTCGCGGCCGACGGTCAGCATCGCGTTATTGATATCGGTGAGCCAGACTTGCCCAAGTTTGCCAACGCGCTGTGCGAATGCCGAGGACAAATCGGCGGTGCCGCCAGCGACATCCAATACATATTCCCCGTTGCGCGGCGCGGCGATTTCTATCGCGAATTTTTTCCACAATCGATGCAGACCCGCCGACATCAAGTCATTCATCACATCGTAATTTTTTGCCACCGACGAGAACACCCCTTCGACCCGCGATGCCTTGTCGCGTTCGTTGACCTGCTCAAATCCGAAATGCGTATCAGCCATATCTATCAGCCCTGATTTTTCACCATTGATCGCTCTTTAGTGACTGCAACCGCCACCATGTTGGTGCGCAGTCGGTGCAGTGGTATCTATATCGCGACTGGCACACGCTTTTGCAAGTTGTTCCAAATAATTTGCCATCAGTTGATCAGCGTGTGTACCCAAATCGTGCAGCAAATCCCACGAGTACAAACCCGTATCGTGACCATCGGAAAACACCAATTTCAGTGCGTAATTGCCAATCGGTTCGATGGCCGTGATGCCGACATTGCGTTTGCCTGTTTGTAGTACTTCCTGACCTGGCCCATGACCTCTGACCTCGGCCGAGGGTGAATAAACGCGGAGCAATTCGCAGGGCAAATTGAAGCGCGCGCCATCCGAAAAATGCAGTTCCAAGACACGCGATTTGGCGTGCAAAATTATCTCGGTGGGCGTGGGAGTCGTGGGGCTAAGGCCAGCCATGGTGTTTGTCGTTGCGAGTGCGCAGGGCGAGGCACGTATGATAGTCCAACGCTCTCAGTAATAATTCCGTCACGTGAGCGCAATAAACTGCCGCTTGAACTTTTGTGCGTGCGAGAAAACCTATGGCCGTGACAATTTTGGTTGTGGAAGACGAACCAGCGATACGTTCGCTGATTGAAATCAATCTGCGCCGCGCTGGCTATGCCGTGGCGCTTGCGGCTGACGCCAACGCAGCGCAGGTTATTATCAATCAGAGCTTGCCCGCGCTGGTATTGCTCGATTGGATGTTGCCCGGCGTTTCCGGTATCGAATACGCACGCCGTTTGCGCCGCGATGCGCGCACCAAGATGCTGCCTATCATCATGCTCACCGCAAAGAGCGAGGAGCGCGACAAAGTTGACGCGCTTGAAGGTGGTGCTGATGACTATGTGACCAAGCCGTTTTCGGCGCGCGAATTGATGGCGCGCATCAAAGCCCTGCTGCGACGGAATGCGCCGCATAACACGGATGATTTAATCAAGATTGGCGATCTGTTACTCGACCCGGTGAGCCATCGTGTCAGCGCATTGGATGAAACTGTGAGCCTAGGCCCGACCGAATTTCGCCTGCTACATTTTTTTATGGCGCACCCCGAGCGCGTACATAGCCGCACGCAATTACTCGACCGTATTTGGGGAGACGGCGTGTACGTCGAAGAGCGTACCGTCGATGTGCATATCAGACGGCTTCGTGCAGCGCTGGAGTCGTCGAAATGTGATGACATGATCCAGACTGTGCGCGGCACTGGTTACCGTTTCTCTGCTAGCGGACGATGAACGACGCACGCGCGGCTTTTTTTGGCGGCATGTTGTTATTGACGCTGTGCGTCGTGGCCGCCGGTTTGGTGTTCGGTTGGCCGCATGCGGCAATTACCGCGCTGAGTTTTTGCGTGTATTTTTTACTGCGGCAAATGCAAGAAATCGGTCGTCTGCTCGATTGGGTGCGGCAGCCGCTGGGCACACCGCCACCGGTGGCAATGGGCGACGGGGTGTGGGATATGGTGTTCGGCGGGCTGACCCGCCACCATCGCGATAGCATGCTGGAACGACATCAATTGAATTTGGCCTTGGATCGCTTTCGCCTCGCCGCCGAAGCTTTGCCCGATGGGGTTGTCATCCTTGACGATGCGCAGCAAATCGAATGGATGAATCGGCAAGCCGGGTTGTGCTTGAGTCTGCATGCCACCGCTGATGTCGGTACCCGCATTTTGCATTTGTTGCGCGAGCCTGAATTTCAAATCTATCTGGCGGATCCCAACAATTTTGACCATGCGCTGTTGCTATCGACCACGCGCAGTCCGGGACGTTTTCTGCAATTGCAAATGATGCCGTTTTCGGCAGGTCGCTCGTTGCTGTTGGTGCGGGACACCACTCAACTGGTGCGCATGAGTACCATGCGGCGCGACTTTGTGGCCAATGTTTCGCATGAACTCAAAACACCACTGACCGTGACCTTGGGTTTTCTGGAAGCGCTGGAAGACGCACCTGCCGAAACGCCGCCAGAAGAACGGGCGCACTACGTACAAATGGCGAGCACACAAGCGCGGCGGATGCAATCACTGATTGAAGACCTGCTCACGCTGTCTATGCTGGAGACAGATGCGCAGCCCAAGGACGAATGTGTTGATCTATTAAAGCTCATCGAATCAGTTCTGGCGGACGCACAGGCCTTGTCAAAAAATCAACATGAAATTTTGCTTGAAATTGACTCGCCAGTAATAATTATTCATGGCGACAAATCCGAATTGCATTCGGCCTTGCTCAACCTCGCCAGCAATGCAGTGCACTACACGCCTGCGGGTGGTCGCATCGTTTTGCATTGGCGAATTTTGGAAACAGGTGAAGGCGAACTGGGCGTGACCGACAATGGCATCGGTATCGCATTGTCCGATATTGACCGACTTACCGAACGATTTTTTCGCACGGATAGGGGTCGCGCCAGAGTCGGCAACGCGAGCGGCACAGGGCTGGGTTTGGCCATTGCCAAACAGGTCGTTGAACGCCACCACAGCAAGTTGATGATACGCAGCGTGCTCGGCCAAGGCTCGACGTTTTGCATTGTTTTTCCGGCGGATCGCTTGGCCTAAACTGGGTTATCCGACGGCGGCGGAGAAGGGAATTCGCAAAGCACCGCTTTGCGCCTGTGTAGCGGCTCGGCTGTGCAATGCCGAGACTCCACGCCAGCACCAATTGCGTTCAGTTGCGAAGGAATTTTCATGCTCAGTTCCATCATTGATAGCGCACTGACGCGAACCGCTAAATTTTTTTCGCGCGAACGTATGCCCGCCGTCGCCACCATATCATTTCGACAAGTGGAAACATCCGTTGGCAATGTCCGCTTGTACGACTCCGCGCCAAATGACGCAGATGACGACGCGAGTAAACCATGTGTGGTGTTTGTGCCCGATGGCCCGAACGTGATTGAACATCACGCGGCACTTTTTGCCTTACTTACGCCGCACCTTCGGGTGGTCTGTTTCGACATGCCGGGCTTTGGATTTTCATTGCCTAGCGCAAGCTATGGACATGGTTTGAATCAAGGCGCCGCCGCAGTGATTGGTGTGCTTGATGCGCTGGCGATTTCAAAAGCCTGGTTGGCGTTTAGTTGCGGCAACGGTTTCTATGCGATGCGCACGGCGCAGTTGGCACCCGATCGGGTGGCCGGATTATTCCTCACGCAAACTCCGGCGCTCAGTGTGATGGCACCATGGACGCGACGTATTTTGCCGCGCGTTCTACGCACGCCGGTGCTCGGACAAATTCTGGTGTGGCTGACACGCAAGAAATTAGCCCACGGTTGGTATCACATTTCCTTGCCGCGTAACACGGACGCCAGCACCTATCAAACGACGGCCAATGACGCACTGACGGCAGGCGGCAGTTTTTGTTTGGCCGGCATTACACAAGGTTTGGCGCGCGAAATCGACACGCCGATGAACGGCATTCGTGCGCCGTGCACTTTGCTTTGGGGTGAGAAAGATCACTCACACAAACACATCGATCCGACGTCCTTGCTCAAAGATATTCCACATGCCGAAATCATCCGCTTTGCTGATTGCGGACATTTTTCCGACTTGGAACAGCCAGCGCGTTATGCAGAATTGCTGCTGGCGCGGATTGGTGGGCTTAGCAACGGCGTATCGCCAGCACCAACTGGCGGGGTTGTTTAAGGTTTCTTTTTCACGGGAACCGCTTCAAACGTACAACGCTCGAACTCATTGCCTCGATCAAGCACGTGCAGTAGCGTCACGCGCTCGTTGATGCCTTCATTGAACACGTCGACAAATCGACCGATGCGGAAAGTTCCAGCCGGAACAACAATCGCTTCAGGTTCATTCACCGCTGGCATGGCGGGTAGGCGCATGCCTTGGTAATAAGGCTCATTGGTTTTCGGATCGATGACGCGCACCGCAACTGGTAGCGCGGTGCCGGGGAATAATTGGATGCCGATACTGACGGTTGGATTTTCGCCATCTTCTTGCAAAATCCAGCGTACGCCGCCGACCATGAAACGCGTCGAACCGCCAAGCTTGATGGCGATTAGCTGGCCGCTGCCGACGCGAACGCCGACCTTGAGCGGGCGTTGCAAGCGCACCCCGTTGGCCGATTGATCGAGCAATTGCCAATCATCAATGAGCGACCAGTTTTCAACCTGATAGCCGTGGGTGTCGCTGTAATTTTCGTCTTGGCGACGCGCGCGCTGGCCGAATGCGGCCATTTCTTCGCGTTCTGCAAGCAGCATCGTGGAATCAATCACTGGCGGATGGAACGGTTTTCTGCCCGACAAATAGTAATGCACGGCTTCAAAGCCGACGATAAATTCACAACCACCCGAGACTGGCCGACGGTCATGCTTGCGCTTGGCGCCGCCCTTGCACCAACGTTGATAAACACGTTCAAGCAGCAAGCTGGTCGCGGGTTGCGTGCAGTCCTCGCCCAAATGCAAATGTGCAGGAAGTTCGCCTTGTTGCAGCATCACCAGTCGCGCTTTGATGCTCTTGCGCAGTTCGTCGGTATCAAGCCAGCGCGCACCAGGCACATCACGCGCGATATACCCGGCCGGCCGGTCGGAATCAATATCAACGAATAAGGGCGAAGCACGCGTGCCATCGGTTGGCGCACCACCAGTGAGCAATGCAAGCTTGTTGGCCCAACGACGCGACCAACGCGCAATCCAATCCAGGTGGCGCGATGGCAACTCGAACGGGCTGGCAGCGTGGAGTAAATGCGATTCGCCATAGGCCGCTAGTACGTTGGTTGGCTCATTGCCGTGACGCGCTGCGTCGCGCACTTCAAGCGTGGTGAGTTTGAGTTTTTCGGCCAGCGCGAACACCGAATGAAGGCGTCGCCAAAAACTTCCGTCGGGTAATTTTTCGCCACGACACAAATCGACTTCCCAATCGGCAAACACCGAGAGTGCACGCTGCGCGATTAAAGCGCCTTGACCTGCCACTCCCGCATCACCACCCGCCACCGCATCAAACAGGCGCAAATAACCGACGAGCATGGCTTGCCAAACCGCCATCGTGCCATCAAGCGCGGATTGCTCTGGAGGACTTAAGGGCAGCGGTCTATTGGCAAATTTTTTCGCCACATCGCGTTGCACTTCAATCACCGTTTGACGTATCGCTTCGAGCAATTTGAGCCGTGCCGACGATGCCAATGAAAAGCGGTGGAGCAAGTTTAATTGGCGCAGCAACATGACTTGTGCTTGCGACGGATTGGCCATCGGTACGGAAGCCAGCCAGTCGTTACAGGCCGTCACCGTCAAAAAAGCTGGCGGGAATTCGGCGTAAGTGTCGGGTAGATCGAAATGTGTGCTCATGGGGCGATGGCCTTGTTCAAATCTTTCAATTCATCTGCAAGCATTGCAGAAAGTGTAGCGCAAGACACGGAGATGCGAGTTGGTGCTGATAACACACCGTCATTTGCCTTCCCCCAGATCGGTGCAGGAAAATGACTGTCGTCCCTCCATCTTGGAATGATATGCCAATGCAGATGCGGTACCACATTGCCGAGGCTGGCGAGATTGATTTTGTCTGGATTGACCAAGCGCCGTAGCACAAGTTCGACCGCCAACACGACCCTCATCAAGTGCATACTTTCGCGCGGCGACAATTCACTCATTTCGGCGCAATGTTGATTCCAAATCACGCGACAAAACCCTGGGAAAGCTTGTTGCTCTGCGCCTTCAACTTTGACTACGCGACAAAGATAAAGATCGTCTTGCCAGACGAACTCGCCGCCGAGTGACTCACACAAAGGACATGGCGTATCCATAAGTCACAGAACAAAAATGAAATGGCGAGTGAATGCGTTAGCCGCTCAAGAAACTATTTAAGTTTGCTTAACGGCGCCTCACCAGCACCAACTGACGAAAATCGCTTGGCTGATGCTGGTGAAACCGGCGAATTTATTTCGCCGCCGCTGCGTCAGCTTCGCATTTCTTCATGAAAGCTTTTTTGGCCGCGCCTGCCAGTGGCTTGCCAGCTTTGCTGACGGCTTTTTCAGCACAACCAGAAGCTGCCTTGGGTGCTACAGCTGGTGCCGCGCCACCTTCGCATTTTTTCATGAAGGCGGTTTTGGCCGCGCCTGCCAACGGCTTGCCGGCTTTGCTAACAGCCTTGCTCTCGCAGGTTTCGCCAGCAAAAGCAAATTGGGCTACAAAAATTGAAGCAATTGCAATACCGGTCAATGCGCGCATCGTGATTCTCCTTGAGTTGGTAGTAACGAACATGCGGACGAAAGTACAGCGGGTGAATCAGGTGAAAATCTTGCGGTGATACTAAGCCATTTAGTACACTTTTTACGCTGATTTATCGGGTTCGGCGAGTTGCAGCGCGGCCTGTTGTCGGTCTACAAATTCTTGCATGCTGTCGATGCCACGCACCAGCAAAATGGTTGAGCGTACCGCCGCTTCGAGCAGCACGGCGAGGTTGCGTCCGGCGGCCACCGGGATAGTCACGCGACGAATCGCAACGCCGAGTATCGTCTCATTTTGTGCGTCCAATGGCAAACGCGCGGCCTCGGGCACACCACGATTTGGCCTTTGCAAATACACCACCAGTTTCAAGCGCATTTTGCGGCGACAGGCGGTCTCGCCGAAAACGGTGCGGATATTGAGCAAACCAAGACCGCGCACTTCGAGAAAATCGCGCAGCATTTCCGGGCAACGGCCTTCCAAAATTTCCGGTGCGACGCGCGAGACTTCAACGACGTCATCGGCGACCAATCCATGACCGCGCGAAATAAGTTCCAAGCCCAACTCACTTTTACCGACACCCGAATCGCCTTGAATCAACACGCCCATGCCTAGCACGTCCATGAAAACACCGTGCAAGGTAATCGTTTCTGCTTGCTGACGCGACACGTAGGCACGTAAAAAATCAATCACTCTCGCAGCAGCGGTCGGCGTAGAAAACAGCGGTACATCACGCAGTTCGCATTCCCGTTTTATCGTCTCGTCAGGCTCGCAACCGTCCGCAACAATAACCGCTGGTGGATTGGCAGCAAACACATCTCGCAAATGCTTGCGCAAGGCTTCGGCGGGCAAACGTTCGACCCAAGCCATTTCCGGTGCGCCAATAACTTGCAGACGTTCGGGATGGATCAAGTTCAGATGGCCAACCAAATCGGCGGGCGACATATTGTCATTGGCCACCATCAAAGTGCGGTTGAGGTCGCCAGAGATCCACGTCAGATTCAGCGCGGTGCGATTATTTTCAAACAGCTCGGCGACAATTAATGGGCGCGACATTGCTTGGCTCTGAGTGCTTAGTCGGACTGCCAGTTGGAAAACAATTCGAGCAGCGCGGTGTTGTCCGGCGCGCTTTGCAATAATTCACGAAAACGTCGCTCAGAAAACATTTGGGCAAGTTCGGAGAGCAATTGCAAATGTTGCTCGTTGGCGCTTTGCGGCACCAGCAGCACAAACACCATTTGAACGCCGACACCATCTGGTGCATCAAAAGGAATCGGAGAGGCCAAACGAAAGAACGCAGCGACCGCCGATTTCAAACCTTTTATACGTCCATGCGGGATGGCGACACCGAGCCCCAGTCCGGTTGAGCCAAGTTTTTCGCGGGCGAACAGTGCGTCATACACGGTGCTACGAGCAAGCTGTTGGCTGTTTTCAAATAACAAACCAGCTTGTTCAAAGACACGCTTTTTGCTGCTGGCATCGAGGTCTACCACGATGCGCTCAGGGCGCAGCAAGCTGGCAATGTGGTTCAAAGAAGTTGTGGTGGTCATGGATAGATGCTGTAAAACGGCGGCGAGTATAGCGCGCTGCGCGATGGATTATTGTGAGATGCAATGCCGGAAAAGACTGTTGCGCGCAGACAACTCATTCGTCATTCCGGTTTCCACAGGGAATCCAGGGGGTGCAGAGATCGCCGGAATGACAGCATAAGGTGATGATTTTTATTGGCACTTTTTACTCGGCCGCCACTCGCTTGTCGTGCGTATGGTCAGAGACTCTTTCCTTGTGTTTGACAACCTGTCGGTCAAGCTTATCGGCGACCAAATCAATCGATGCATACAGGTTGGCATCCGTAGCGTCGGCGAAAATATCTTTGCCTTTGACATGTAGCGTGACTTCGGCTTTTTGCACAAGTTTGTCGACGGAGAGAATGACATGGACGCTGGTGACGTGATCAAAGTGGCGTATCACGCGCTCTAGTTTGTTCGTCGCATACTCGCGAATAGCGGGGGTAAGCTCGACATGATGTCCGGTGATGTTCAGGTTCATGATCTCTCCTCAGTTGGGTGCAACGTTAAGTGCGGCAAAATTAATTACAAGGTCTTGCGATGACTTACCGGCGGTATGCTCAGCAGGTCGCGGTACTTGGCGATGGTACGCCGCGCCACAACAATGCCTTGTTCGCCGAGGACTTCTGCCAAACGGGCATCCGAGAGCGGCTTCCGGCCATCCTCGGCGCCGACCAGTTGCTTGATCAGCGCCCGAATTGCAGTACTGGATGCCGCGCCGCCGGAATCTGTGGCAACGTGACTACCAAAAAAATATTTGAGTTCAAAAATGCCGCGCGGACTGGCGATGTATTTTTGGGTGGTCACACGAGAGATGGTGGACTCGTGCAAATTAACAATCTCAGCAATTTCACGTAACGTAAGCGGTCGCATTGCGACTTCGCCATGATCGAAAAACGCCCGCTGACGATCAACGATTGCTTGCGAGACGCGCAAGATGGTATCGAAACGTTGTTGCACGTTTTTGATCAGCCATTTGGCCTCTTGCAATTGTGTGGCAAGGCCAGCATTAGAGCCAGCACCGCTGCGTTGGCGCTGCAAAATACCCGCGTATAAACGATTGATCCGCAGACGCGGCATTGCGTCGCCATTCAAGCTGCAGACCCAGTTGTGGCGGATTTTTCTTACCGAGACATCAGGAACGACATAACGCGTATCCATCGCCGCAAACGCCGCACCTGGACGTGGGTTGAGCGTGGCAATGAGATCGAGCGCGTAGCGTAATTCGTCGTCGGCACAGCCCAAGGATTTTTTGATGCGGACGTAATCGCGACTGGCCACCAGATCTAAATGCTGCTTGACTAATGCCAGCGCCAACTCGCGTTCGGGGTTGGCCACGCCGGCATCAAGTTGCAGAATCAGGCATTCACGACAATTGCGTGCGGCAATCCCTAACGGGGAAAAATGTTGCAAATGGCGCAGAGCGATTTTTAGCTCATCGAGCAAATTTTCGCGAGTTTCGTCCGCTGTTTCGTCGGCGATGTCTTCAACCGGCAACACCTCCAATAATTCCTCTAGCGATTGCGCCAAATAACCGTCATCGTCAAGCGCTTCTATGAGGAAGGCGACCAAAGCACGGTCGCGTGCACTTAATTGCGTGAGCCCCAATTGCGCGTTGAGGTGTTCGCTTAAGGTAATGCAGGCCGACTGTGTCTGGCCGCTGTCCATGTCTTCGTCATTGAAATCACGCGGGCTGTTGCCGCTGCCAATGTCAGCACCCCAACCATCATCGGCAAGCCCTTCGTAGGGACTATCAGGTTCGGCATTTTCATCCATTTTACTGGCCGTCGCTTCAGTCGGTTCCAGTGTCGATTTACCGCTGTCCTGACCTGCCGTGAAACCCGCGTCGCCCGCCTCGATGCGCTCTAACATTGGATTGTCATGAAGCGCTTGTTCAATCTCGGCATTGAGTTCCATTGTCGAGAGCTGCAATAAACGAATCGCTTGCTGGAGCTGCGGCGTGAGCGCCAGATGCTGGGAAACTCTGAGTTGTAAGGCCTGTCTCATCTAGTGTGGCGCGGCTCAATCACATCCGGAAATGTTCGCCCAGATACACGCGGCGGACGGCTTCATTATCGACAATCTCGTCGGGATGTCCAGCGGCTAAAACGATGCCTTCATTGATGATGGTCGCGCGGTCGCAAATGCCTAAGGTTTCGCGCACATTGTGGTCGGTAATCAGCACGCCGATGTCGCGATCTTTGAGGAAATGAATGATTTTTTGGATGTCCAAAACAGCAATTGGATCAACCCCCGCGAAAGGCTCGTCCAGCAAAATGAAGCTTGGCCTTGTCGCCAACGCGCGCGCAATTTCGACGCGTCGCCGTTCGCCACCTGAGAGCGACACCGCAATATTTTTGCGGATGTGGTCGATGTGCAATTCTTCGAGCAATTCACCCAATCGTGTTTCCAGATTGACCGCGTCGAGGTCTTGCAATTCCAGTACGGCGCGAATGTTATCTTCGACCGAGAGCTTGCGAAATACCGAATTTTCTTGCGGTAAATAAGACAATCCCATGCGCGCACGGCGATGTATCGGCAAGTGCGTGAGCCGTGTATTGCCGTGGCCGCCGCTCAAACGAATCTCGCCACCGTCGGCGGCTACGAGGCCAACGACCATATAAAAACACGTCGTTTTCCCAGCGCCATTGGGGCCGAGCAATCCCACAACTTCTCCCGCTCCGACATCAAAAGACACGTCTTTAACGACTGTGCGGCTTTTATATTTCTTGCGCAAATTGTGCGCGGAAAGACGTGCCGGTTGCGGCGTAATGTCGCCTTCATTGGCAACACCTGCGAAGAGATCTGGCGTGAGTATGTCGGGGACAATGTGTTTCATCGTGCGCTTTCTTGACACGGCGGCGAAGCAGGGGTTTCACGATGCACTGCTTCGCGCCTGCGTAGCGGGTCGGCTGTGCAATGCCGACACTCCCCACCAGCACAAACGGGCGAACTGTTATGCGGTGCGTGGCAATAGCTCATTTGTTTGCCTCGCCAGATTCCATTGCGGCCTCTTTCGCGTCGCGCAAAATCCGGCGTATCACGTCAGTGGAGAATCCCCGATACTGTAAAAAGCGCGCTTGCCTTGCCCATTCCTTGGCATCCTTAGGCACCTCACCAAATTTTCGATTCCATAGCGCAGCGGCGCGATGGAATTCGTCGTTGTCGGTTTCGGTGGCTAGCTGCGTGTCGAGTTGGTCGGCGGCAAGTTCATTGCCGATTCCTTTGCTGCGCAGAGTCTGCGCGAGACGTGAACGACCTAAGCGCGCCGCGTGGCTGCGGACGTAGCTGGCGGCGTAGCGCTCATCTGACAATAGCCCCAGTTCAGTTAGCTCGTCCAACACGATGGAGATTTCATCCACCGTGCCGTGCTCTGCTAATTTTTTGACCAATTCCGCGCGGCTGCGTTCACGACCAGCAAGCAGACGAATAGCGCGCTGGCGCAGGCTCAATGAGTCTGTACCAGTGCCAGCGCCAAATTTTGCGCCAATTGTTTGCTTGTTTTCGCCACCCATCGCTACTTGCAAAAAACCTCCTGCTACGTTTGCGCGGTGACGCCAAACGCCGCCTTTAGTCGTCGCTGTCTGACACCGCCGCTGACCTTGCAACACCCGGTGTCGCAACGCCGACAGCGGCGCGCACTTTACTTTCAATTTCGGTTGAAAGCTCGGGATGTTCGCGCAAAAATTTTCGCGCGTTGTCCTTGCCTTGACCGATTTTTTCACCCTTGTAGGCGTACCACGCACCGGATTTTTCGACGATTTTGTGGATAACGCCCAATTCCACCACTTCTCCTTCGCGCGAAATGCCCTCTCCATAGAGAATATCAAAATGCGCTTCACGGAACGGCGGTGCGACCTTGTTCTTGACGACTTTGACTTTGGTTTCGTTGCCAATCACTTCATCGCCGTTTTTTATCGCGCCGGTGCGGCGGATGTCCATACGAACGGATGCATAAAACTTAAGTGCGTTACCGCCAGTGGTGGTTTCAGGGCTGCCGAACATGACACCGATTTTCATGCGGATTTGGTTGATGAAAATCACCAAAGTGTTCGTGCGCTTGATATTCGCCGTGAGTTTGCGCAGTGCCTGGCTCATCAATCGCGCTTGGAGGCCAGGCAATTGGTCGCCCATTTCGCCTTCAATTTCGGCGCGGGGCGTGAGTGCGGCGACCGAGTCGATAACGATTAAATCAACGCCGCCCGAGCGCACCAACATATCGGTAATTTCCAGCCCTTGCTCGCCGGTATCGGGTTGCGAAATCAGCAGATCGGGCACATTCACGCCGAGCTTGGCGGCATAACCCGGGTCGAGCGCATTTTCCGCGTCGATGTACGCGGCAACACCACCGGCTTTTTGGATTTCAGCAACAACATGCAAACACAAGGTGGTTTTGCCAGAGGATTCCGGGCCGTAGATTTCAACCACACGACCGCGCGGCAGACCGCCGATGCCCAAGGCGATGTCCAAACCCAGTGATCCCGTCGAAACGGTTTGAATGTCGTCGGAAGCGAGGCCTTCGCCCATCTTCATGATGGAGCCTTTGCCAAACTGCTTTTCGATTTGCGCCAGCGCGGCTTGTAGCGCCTTGGTTTTGTTGTCGTCCATGTGCTCTCTTCTTTCCTTGGTTTCGATTATGGCATGCGTTTTGCTGGAAATTTTCTTGCGCCTTTCAGTGACAATACCAGCGGTTTTTTGCAACGACTTCCCGTACTAATTCACATTGCTAATTCACTCCTCCGATACGACTCAATAAACCTTGCAAGGCATGGATGACGGCCTGACGACGAATGCTTTCTCGGTCGCCGATGAACTCGCATTGCTCAGTTTGTACAGCGTGGTCTTTCATGCACCAAGCAAAGCATACGGTGCCTACTGGCTTATCAGGTGAGCCACCGGTCGGCCCAGCAACACCAGTGATCGCCAGCGAAATTTGTGCTGCTGAATGACACAACGCGCCTGCCGCCATTTCGCCTGCCGTCTCAAGACTTACCGCGCCATACGCCTCAAGCGTCGCCAAGCGCACACCAAGCATGTCGATTTTTGCTTGATTGGAATAGGTCACAAAACCACGCTCAAACCACGCTGAACTGCCCGCCGTGTGAGTGATTACTTGCGCCACCCAGCCTCCGGTGCATGATTCGGCTGTTGCAATCGCCAGTTGGTGCTGGCGACACGCCGTCCCCAGCACGACAGAAAGTTGGGCGAGTTGGTCATCCATCGCAACTCACTTCCACACCGCAGCAAACGCCATTTGCGCCAGCAAAATCGTCAGCACCGTATAGCCCGCCGCAACCACATCGTCCATCATTACGCCAAGGCCATTCTTGACCTGCGTGTCGAAATATTTGGCGGGCTGTGGTTTGACGATATCGTAAAAGCGAAACCACAAAAAAGCCGCCAACTGCCACGCCCAACCCATCGGTGTCAGGCTGGCGGAAATCAGTAATAGCACCGCCCAAAATGGCACGATTTCATCCCACACTATCGCTCCGTGATCGACCACGCCAAGCGTGCGACCAGTGATTTGACAACACCACACGCCAAACGCAAACGCCACCAGCAAGAAAACGGCAAACACGGTGTCCATGTCCATCAGCGCACGCAGTGGCCAATAGGTTGCCCAAGCGAACAGCGTCCCCGCAGTGCCTGGCGCAAACGGCGACAAGCCCGAGCCAAAGCCCGTTGCAACAATGTGCGCCGGATGCTTGAACAAAAAAGCTAAAGGTGGTGGAGCGGATTTTTTTATCATGATTTGCTCGTCGGATTAGGCTTTGCGCTGGCATTAACTAATGCAAGCTTATGAAACATCAGCGAAAATATATTGTTAATACTGTATGCGCAACCAGTATATAACGATAAATTGAACTATGCAAGATACGGTAAAAATGAACGCCACCTTGCCGTGCGCAGACACACGGTGGTAACAATCAAACGCACAAGGTGAGAAAATGCGGTATCAATCGAGGAGCATTCATGCCTTTTATCGGTCTGGGAATTCATATTTTGGTCGCCCTATTTTTCGCCATCCACGCGATTCGGCGCGGACAGGAGCTTTATTGGCTGATTATCTTGTTCACGTTTCCGCTACTGGGCAGTATTGTGTATTTTCTGGCGGTCTATTTGCCTGAAACAAGGCTTGAACGAGGCGCACGAAAAACCGTCGCCGCAGTCGCCAGATCACTTGATCCGACGCGAGAACTGCGGGAAGCACGGGCAGCTTTTGAATACACGGCGACCGCACAAAATCAAATGCGGCTTGCCAAAGCCTTGCTTGAATCGGGTGCGATTGACGAAGCTGCCGATAACTACGAAGCTTGTTTGCAAGGGCCGTTTGCGTCTGATCCGGAAATCAAGTTTTTGGCGGCGCGCGCATTGCTCGAAAGTCATCGCTATGCCAACGCGGTGGCTCGACTGGAAGAGTTGCTTACACAAAACGCCAAATTCAAACCTGAGCAAACGGCATTACTGCTCGGTCGTGCACTTGCCGGCGCGGGTCGGCAAACCGAAGCACTGGCGACGCTGAATGACGCAGTGAGTCGATTCGGCAGTTTTGAGGCACAGGCCGAATTGGCCATATGCGCGTATTGCGCAGGAGATTTCGCCACCGCTGAACGCCTCCAACACGACCTTGATCAAGCGATGCAACGATGGAGCAAACACACACGTGACATCAATGCTGAACTCGTACGCCGATTGAACGCAGCGAAAGCGTCCAAGCCAGTAAGTTAAACGCAAAAACGCGGCATTGCTACGCCGCTGTCGATTTACTGTTTTTCCCGCCCGAACGCCCAAACCAAGCCCCGACTCTATCCATATACAAATACACCACTGGTGTCAGGTATAGCGTCAGAAATTGCGATAGCAGCAAGCCGCCAACGACCGCCAATCCTAGCGGTCGCCGCACTGCGGCGCTGGCACCCCATCCGATGGCAATTGGTAGCGTGCCGGCCAGCGCGGCCATGGTGGTCATCATGATCGGGCGAAAACGCACGATGCAAGCGTCGAAAATTGCTTGTGATGGTGCGAGCGCTTCGTTACGCTGTTTTTCCAGCGCGAAGTCGATCATCAAGATGGCGTTTTTCTTGACGATGCCAACCAGCATGATGATGCCGACAAACGCATACAGGCTCAGGTCTACTTTGAAAATCAGCAAGGTGAGCAATGCGCCAAGACCGGCGGCGGGCAGGCCGGACAAGATGGTGACGGGATGAATGTAGCTCTCGTACAAAACGCCGAGCACAATATAGACCACCAAAATTGCAATCAGCAATAAGGTGCCAAGACCGACCAAAGAGGACTCGAAGGCTTGCGCGGTGCCTTGCAAACTAGTGGTGAGCGATGCGGGCAGACGCAGCTCGCGTTCCATTTTGCGGATTTGACTGACGGCTTCGCCGAGCGATACGCCAGGAAGTAAATTGAACGAGAGCGTGACCGAGGGGAGTTGCCCTTGATGATTGACGGTGAGCGCTTGTGTGCCACGGCTGATGCGTGCGACAGCATCGACCGAGACTAATTTTCCGTTGTTGGAGCGCACATGAATTTTGCCTAGCGTGGCTGGATTCGCTTGGTATTCCGGCGCGACTTCAAGGATGACCTGATACTGATTTGTTGCCGCGTAGATGGTGGAGATTTGCCGTGCACTGAAAGCACTTTGCAGAGCATCTTCGACTTGTCCAAAATTCAATCCGAGTGGCCCTAATTTGTCGCGATCAATTTCTAAATGAACGACGGGGCTTTGGTTTTTCAGGTTGGAATTTACGTCGACAAACCCGGGCAACTGCCGCAACTTGGCTTCCAACGTGTCAGTCCAGCGATATAGCTCAGCCAGATCGGTGTCTTGCAAGGTGTATTGATATTGCGCGCTGGAAGATTGTCCGCCAATGCGTATGCTAGGTGGGTTTTGCATAAACACTCGCACGCCGGGGACGCTGGCGAGTTTGGGGCGCAGCCTGGCGATGACTTGATCCGGTGTCTCTTTGCGCTCGGATCGCGGTTTGAGGTTGATGACGATGGAACCGGTGTTGCTCACCGTGCGCGAACCACCCGCGCCGACAAATGAGCCCATCGACATCACAGCCGGATCGGTCGCGACGAGTTCCGCTACTGCGCGCTGACGCTGCATCATGGCTTCAAACGAGACATCTTGCGGGCCTTCGATGGAGGCATTGATCTGACCGCTATCGCCACTGGGAATGAAGTCCTTTGGTACCGTCACAAACAGCACTGAAGCCAGCATGACCGTTGCCACAAACGACAGCATCACCGCACGAGGATGTGCCATGCACCAAGACAGCGAGCGACGATAACTACTGAGTAGCGCGTCGAAAAATCGCTCGAAGACCATAAAAATGCGGCCGTGTTTTTGCTCGTGGTCATGGTGCAAATATCGCGCACAGAGCATTGGTGTCAATGTCAAGGAAACAAAGCTCGAAACCAAAATCGCCGCGCAAATCGTCACCGCAAATTCGTGCAAAAGTCGACCAACGATGCCTTGCATGAATAACAATGGAATGAACACGGCAACCAATGACATGGTCATCGAAATGATGGTAAAGCCAATTTCACTTGAGCCACGAATGGCCGCATCTAAAGTTGTTTCGCCGTTCTCTACATGGCGAATGATATTTTCCAAAACCACAATGGCATCGTCGACCACAAAGCCGACTGAAAGCGTTAGCGCCAGCAGAGACAAATTATCGAGGCTGTAATCAAGCGCATACATTACGGCAAAAGTGCCGATGACTGAAATCGGCAAGGCGAGCGCCGGAATCAGCGTGGCCGAGATATTACGTAGGAACATCAGGATGACCAAAATCACCAAGAATCCAGCCAAAATCAAGGTGAATTGCACATCAGCAATGCCATCCCGAATCGACACACTACGGTCATAAATTACTTTCAATTCCACCGACGCGGGCAAGTTTTCCTGGAACGCTGGCAGTACGCGTTTAATCGCGTCGACCGTTTCTATCGTGTTGGTGCCGGGCTGACGATTGACCGCGAGAATGATGGTGCGATTGTCGTTAAACCAAGCGGCAACTTTGCGATTCTCCACGCCATCAACGACGTGAGCCAACTCCTCAAGCCTTACTGGCGCACCATTGCGATACGCCACCGTGACTCGGCGATAGGCAGCCGCATCAAGCAATTGGCCGTTGGCTTGCAACGAGAAACTTTGCCGCGCACCGTCGAGCGAGCCTAGCGGCTGATTCACATTGGCCGCTTTAACGGCTTGTTGCAATTCGTCAATGCCGATGCCGCGCGAAGACAATTGTGAAGGGTCCGCTTCAATTCGCACTGCATATTTTTGCGCGCCATTGACTTGCACTTGCGCGACCCCGGGAAGCGTCGACAAGCGTTGCGCCAACTGGGTTTCGGCGTACTCGTCCACCACCCAGGTCGGTAGTGTTGTCGAATACATGGCGATGAAGAAAATCGGTGCATCAGCCGGATTCACCTTACGAAACGATGGTGGCGTGGGCATGTCCGGCGGCAGTTTGCGCTGCCCCGCCGCGATGGCGGATTGCACATCTTGCGCGGCAGCATCGATGTTGCGATCCAGTGAAAATTGCAATGTAATTGTCGTCGTTCCTTGCGCGCTACTTGAGGTCATTGAATCCAATCCAGCGATACTGGAAAACTGACCTTCTAGCGGTGTAGCGACAGATGCTGCCATCGTTTCCGGCGACGCACCAGGCAATGATGCGCTAACCGAAATTGTCGGGTAGTCGACATTGGGCAATTCGGCCACCGGCAAGCTACGGTAGGCGACGACGCCGAATAACAGAATCGCTGCCATCAACAGCGATGTCATCACCGGTCGGCGTATGCAAAGTTCCGACAGTTGCATTTTCTTGGCTTAGTTAGGCTAATTGTTGGGTTTCGTGCCGCCATCGACGGGCTTTATGGGTTTCACATGCGCAGCAGCGGTAAGGCGCAACTGGCCTTCGATCACCACCGTCTCATCGACACTCAGGCCTTCGGCAATCACTGCTTGCGTCTTTTGCAGATTGCCAATTTTTACCTTGCGAATTTCCACTGTGTCATCCTGTTTCGCTACAAAAACAAAGCTGCCCTCGGCGCTTTGCTGTATTGCTTCGGCAGGGATGACCACGGCATTTTTAAGCTGGTCGAGCACAAGACTGACGGTAACAAACTGTCCACTGGTGAGTTTTTCTTGCTCGTTGGCCATCATGGCTTTGAGCAAAATTGTGCCGGTACTGGCATCCACGCCATTGTCAATAAAACGCACTTGCGCGGCAAGCAATTCGTCGCTGCCCGGCAAAGCAATTCCCGCCGCCATTGTTTTGGTGCCGGTGTGCAGCGCCGTTTGCAGCACCGGTAGATATTTTTCCGGCACGTTGAAACTCACATACAAGGGTTTTATACGATTGACAACTGCCAGCGTAGTGTCATTGGCTTTGACTGCCGTGCCGGGGAACACCAGTTTCGCGCCGACAATACCGCTAATCGGTGCCTTGATGGTGGCGTACGACAACTGCAAACGGGCGAGTTCTGCAGCGGCTGAATCAGCACTCGCGCTGGATTCCGCAGCCGCTGCGGCGGTGCTTAGTTCGGCGACTTTTTCATCCGAGACAAAACCTTTGGCACTTAGCGCAATGTAACGCTCGACATCGGCGCGCGCCTTTTGCCATTGCGCGGTGGACTTGGCCTGATTGGCAAGCGCTTGACTGAGCTTGGCCTGAAAATCCGCCGGATCAAGTTGCAGTAAAACTTCGCCCTGACCTACATGCTGACCCTCAGAAAAGCTCACTGTTTTCACTTGCCCATCAACGCGAGATTTGAGCGTCACCGTTTCGTAGGCTTCGGTGCGGCCGGTGATTTCCAACTGAACTGGCACATCTTGCAGGCTGGCTTTCGCCACCACTACTGGCACTGGCGGTGCGGCGGCTTTTTCTTTTTTCGGTGCGAAGATTTCTGGCCGCGCGTAAAACCAAATCGTAGCGACACTTACCACCAAAATGGAAGCGATTGCTGCAGCACGTTTTCTCGTCATGGCGTCGCCTATGGTAATAAAGATTCGAGCGCGAACAATTGCGCCGCGTTTTCGCGCTGTCGAATCAAATGTGCATCGCACCCATCGATCATCACTTCCACCGCACGGGGGCGTGTGTTGTAGTTCGATGCCATCGCCATGCCATAAGCACCAGCGGAAAGAATTGCCAGCAAATCGCCTTCATTTAGCGCCAAATTTCTATCGTGGCCGAGCCAGTCACCGGATTCACAAACCGGGCCGACGATTTCGTAGGTTCGCTTCTGCAACGGCGTGTCATCAGCACCAACTGGCGTACTTTGTACTTTCACAATCTCATGCCAAGCGTCATACATCGCAGGTCGCATCAAATCATTCATCGCTGCATCGACGATAGCAAAGTTTTTGTCGATGCCATGCTTGAGCACATCCACGCGCGTCAACAGCAACCCTGCATTGCCAACCAGAGAACGCCCCGGCTCAAAAATAAGTTTCTCTTTGCGGCTGGCCAATTTCGCTAGCGTCGGCGCGAGATATTCGGCAGTGCTCGGTGCAATTTCGTCGCTGCGGTAGGTGATACCCATGCCCCCGCCGACATCAATATGCTCGATGACAATGCCGTCTTCAGCAAGTGCGTCAACCAACGCCAATAATTTATCTACCGCTTCCGCCGCCGGAGCAGGATCGAGAATCTGAGATCCAATATGGCAGTCAATACCGACTACTTTGATATTTTCCAAGCTCGCGGCATGCCGATAAATGGCGCGCGCTTCGGTGTAGGCAACACCGAATTTGCTCGACTTTAGTCCGGTCGAAATATACGGGTGCGTTTTAGCATCCACATCGGGATTGACTCGTAGCGAAATTTTCGCGATGCACTCCAATCTTGCTGCCACCTCGTTTAGGGTCGTCAATTCGCTGGCTGATTCGATATTGAAACAGTGGATGCCAACTTTCAGCGCCTCGGTTATTTCAGCAGGCTTTTTGCCGACGCCAGAAAACACGATTTTGTCTGGCGATCCCCCGGCCGCCAACACGCGCGCCAACTCGCCGCCTGAAACAATATCGAAGCCAGCGCCGAGTCGTGCAAACACGTTGAGTACGGCAAGATTTGAATTGGCCTTGATGGCATAGCAAACCATCGCGCGATCAATCAAGCCATGCGCGCGCAAGGTGTCGGTGTAGGACAAATAAGCTTGGGTCAGCGCGGCACGTGAATAGACATAGCAAGGCGTACCAAAACGCGCGGCAATATCTGCTAGCGACACGCCTTCAACACAAAGGCTGCCGTTACGTTCAAAAGCTAGCGTCATGCACGAATTACCGCTGCGGCGTGGCTGCTATCATCACTGAACGAATTCAGCGCAGATGGTTGATACAGCGGACCTTTGGTGCCGCAAGCATTGAGTAATAGTGCAGCAAGGACGGTGAGCAACAAGCGATTTGAATAAGGCATGATTCGGGAAAATGTGATGGTCAGCGGGATAAAGGATGGTAGCACGCGATGAATGGAGGCATTGTTGCTCATGGATGAACAGTTGTTTCTAACTGTGGCCGATGCACAGCTAGCGTGCATCGAAACGGCTCTGGAGCGCTTGATTGATGCGAGTGAAGCAGGCATTGATATCGAGCTAAAAGCCGGTGGCGTAATCGAAATTGAATGCACCAACGGCAGCAAAATCATCATCAATCGCCACGGCGCCGCGCGTGAGATTTGGATCGCCGCGCGCTCAGGGGGATATCACTTTGCCTTTGATGGCAGCGCGTGGACAGCCGCCAAGGATGGCAGCGAGCTGATGAAGGTGTTAGCGCGCTGCTTGTCGGAGCAAACTGGCACGGCAATTGACCTCGACCAATCCTGCTAGCGGGAATTTGGAAAAATGCCTAGCTACGTTAGAATGCTTGACACGCAGTTTTGCCTATTCGCTTTTGCCTGTTTGACCCCCTCGAGGAGTGGTAATGATGAAACGCTCGATGCTCACGATGTTACGTATTGCCGCCTTTGCACTGTTCGCGGCAACTTCTTTTTCTGTGTATGCCAATGAGCCGCAAAAAACGGCGCAAAAAGGCGATGCAGAGCGCGGCAAAGTAATCGCCGCTGGTACTTGTGCCGCCTGTCATGGCGCTGATGGCAATAGCCAGATTTCGACCAATCCAAAACTGGCTGGGCAACACCCTGAATATTTGTTCAAGCAAATGAAGAATTTCAAAGCCACCGACGGCAAACCGGCTGAGCGTGCCAATGCGGTCATGGCGGGCATGATTTCCACATTGGACGAAGGACAAATGCGCGATGTCGCCGCATGGTTTGCCTCGCAAAAGCAAACTGGCGACAAAGCCAAAAATGACCCCAAGAGCTATCCCCAAGGACAAAAACTCTACCGCGCCGGCGATGTCGCAAAAGGTCTAGCCGCTTGTGCCGGTTGCCACGGCCCGGCTGGTGCAGGAATGCCCGCGCAATACCCGCGCATCGGCGGGCAGTTTGCCGACTACACCGAAACGCAACTCAAAGCTTTCCGCGACGGTGGGCGCGCCAATGATGCCAACACGATGATGCGTACCATCGCGTTAAAAATGACTGATGCGGAAATGAAGGCGGTGTCGGATTACGTGGCGGGTTTGCGCTAGAGCAAGATTAAGCTCCCTCTCCCGCACGCGAGGCGCGATGGCTAAAGCGGTGTTTCGTTATTGCAAGTTGGTGCTGGTGATGGAATGGCCCGTTCATCGGCCACACGCCGTTAAATAGGAAATGAAAAAGCCGACCTTGCGCGGTCGGCTTTTTCACGCCTAACAATTGAGGACTACTTAGGCCGACTACTTAGCGCCAGCCAAAATCCACTTGACCAAGGTCTTGATGTCGTCTGCTTTGACGGACGAATTCGGCGGCATAGGAATCGCGCCACCGTTAATTTCCTTCCAAACCTGTCCGCCCGTAGCTGCTGTGCCTTTGGTGACGCGATCAATCAGTCTGGCCTCATCGGCTGCCTTGTATTTTTTGCCGACATCTTGAAACGCAGGACCGACCAGCTTCGCGTCAACTTTGTGGCAGGACATGCAACCACTCTTGGTGGCCAAATCCTTGTTGGCGAATGCCGGCGCCGAAACCACAAGGCCACAGGCGACTAATGCCGATACGATGACTGACTTCATTTTGAACTCCTAGCAAGTGAAAGTGGGATGACGAAATGGATTCTAGTGCTTTGGCGACGTATTTCAATAACGTACGTTGGACAAGCGCGTTGACCGACGCAGATGATTACTGGCTCAAAGCCCAAATTTGTCAAAGATTTTGCCCATTTTTTCCTGCATGGTTTCGGCAGTGAATGGCTTGGTGATATAGCCCGACGCACCGGCTTGGTCGGCGGCGGTGATGTTTTCCTTTTTGGCTTCGGCGGTCACCATGAGGAAAGGCAAGCCGCTGAGCTTGGTATCCGCGCGTACCGTTTGCAGCAGGGTCAGGCCGTCCATATTGGGCATGCTCCAATCGGAGATCACGAAATCAATCCCCCCGAGTTGTAGTCGTGCAAGGGCGATAGCACCGTCTTCCGCTTCTTCGACGTTGGTAAAACCTAGTTCCTTGAGCAAATTGCGAATAATGCGGCGCATCGTCGCGAAGTCATCCACGACGAGGAACTTGAGGGCGGAGCGGTCTGCCATGGTGCCTCCATGCAGCGATAGTCTGGCGGTGCGATGCCGACACTATGCCGCAGGGGTTAGCCCTTCAAAACGGCGAATACCGCTGAATGAACCCTCTATCAGTGGGGAAAGTCAGCGGCCATTTTCAGGCCGCGTGTATGCCAAGCGAGATTACTTAAGTTGGCTTAAATCCCGTACCGCCCCGGTATCGGCTGAGGTGGTCATCGCAGCATAGGCCATCAGCGCCATCGAGACTTCGCGCTGCCGATTTGCTGGCTTCCAGGCTGTCGTGCCACGCGCGATCATGGCTTGACGGCGTGTCGCCAGCACCAACTGATCGACTGCTAAATGAATCGTACGATTCGGGATGTCGATTTCTATCGCGTCGCCTTCTTCGACCAAGGCAATAGTGCCGCCCGCTGCCGCTTCTGGCGACACATGGCCAATGGCAAGGCCAGAGGTGCCGCCGGAAAAGCGGCCGTCAGTGAGTAGCGCGCAGACTTTGCCCAAGCCCTTGGATTTCAAATAGGAGGTTGGGTAAAGCATCTCTTGCATGCCTGGCCCGCCTTTGGGACCTTCATAACGAACGACGACCACGTCGCCGGCGATAATTTCGTCGGCGAGGATTTTTTCTACGGCTTCTTCCTGCGATTCGCACACGCGTGCACGGCCGGTGAATTTGAGTATCGATTCATCGACCCCGGCGGTTTTGACGATGCAGCCTTTTTCGGCGATGTTGCCGGACAGCACAGCCAAGCCGCCATCTTTTGAATACGCGTTGGCCTGATTTCGAATGCAGCCATTGACACGATCCAAATCCAGCTTGGGAAAACGTCTTTCCTGTGAAAACGCGACTTGCGTCGGCACACCACCGGGTGCAGCGCGATAAAAGTCTGTCACGGTCGAGTCGTTTGTAGTCGCCACATCCCACTGCGCCAGCGCGTCAGCCATCGTTTTGCTGTGCACAGTATACGTGTCCGTATGCAGCAAACCCGCACGGTTTATTTCGGCTAACAACGCCATGATGCCGCCGGCGCGATGCACGTCTTCCATATGATATTTCTGCGTCGCCGGTGCCACCTTGGCCAAGCAGGGAATCTTGCGCGATAAACGGTCAATATCTTGCATGGTGAAATTGACTTTGGCTTCGTGCGCGGCGGCCAACAAATGCAACACCGTATTGGTCGATCCACCCATGGAAATATCTAGCGCAACGGCGTTTTCAAACGCCTCGAAACTCGCAATCGAACGTGGCAACACTGATGCATCGTCCTGTTCGTAATAGCGTTTTGCCAAATCAACCACGATCCGTCCGGCACTCAAGAAAAGTTGCTTGCGATCTGCATGTGTGGCTAACAATGAGCCGTTGCCGGGTAAGGACAAACCCAGCGCTTCGGTCAAACAATTCATCGAGTTCGCGGTAAACATGCCCGAACACGAACCACAAGTCGGGCAGGCAGAACGTTCCATCGCGGCGACATCGGCATCGCTGTTTTTACTATCGGCCGATTCAACCATCGCGTCGACCAAATCGACCATGCGATATTCGCCATGCCATTTCACTTTGCCCGCTTCCATTGGGCCGCCGGAAACGAACACCGTCGGGATGTTGATGCGCAATGCCGCCATCAACATCCCCGGCGTAATTTTGTCGCAATTGGAAATGCATACCATCGCATCGGCACAATGCGCATTGACCATGTACTCCACCGAATCAGCAATCAGCTCGCGGCTGGGCAAGCTGTACAACATCCCGCCATGACCCATCGCGATGCCGTCGTCGACCGCAATGGTGTTGAACTCTTTGGCCACGCCGCCCGCGTCTTCAATTTCACGGGCGACCAATTGACCCAAATCTTTCAGATGTACATGTCCCGGGACAAATTGGGTAAAGGAATTGACCACCGCGATGATGGGCTTGTCAAAATCACCATCCTTCATGCCCGTCGCCCGCCACAAAGCGCGTGCGCCCGCCATGTTGCGGCCGTGAGTGGTAGTACGAGAACGATAGACAGGCATGACAGCTCCGATGTATTACAGTGAGGTTAGACCGATTTTAGCGTGGCATGGCGCGGCTAAAATCAAACCATGAATTCTCCCTTCGACCAATCCCACAACCACCTCGCTTGGCATTCGTCCAAATGGGAAAAATATCGCGGCACCGACATCATTCCCTTGTGGGTGGCCGATATGGATTTCGCCGCGCCACCGGCATTGCAAGCGGCGCTTGCCGCGCATGTCGAGCATGGCGTTTTTGGCTACACCCGTGTGCCACGCAATTTGCCACATGTAACCGTGGAATATTTGCAGCGGCACTACGATTGGGCAATCGATGACGCCTCGCTAGTATGGCTGCCGGGCTTGGTACTCGGCATCAATTTAGCGGTGCGCGCGGTATGCGCCGAGGGCGACGCCTACGCGACATTCACGCCCGTCTATCCGCCGTTTTTAGACGCCGCAAAACACCAACAGCGTGGTTTGATTGCCTTGCCCTTGATCACCATGGTCAATGACGCCATGGATTTCCGCATTGATTTTGTGGCGCTGGAAAGCAGCCTCAGTGCCAATCCGCAAACACGACTGTTGTTGATTTGTCATCCGCATAATCCGGTCGGCAAAGCCTGGTCGGCGGACGAACTGCGGCAACTCGGTGCCATCGCGGTGCGCCACGATTTGATCATTTGTAGCGATGAAGTGCATTGCGATTTGATATTGGATGCCGCACAGCGACATCTGCCATTTGCGCTGGCAAACCCTGAATTGGCGGCGCGCACCATCACCCTGATGGGCATGGGCAAAACCTACAACATCGCTGGTTTGGGTGTGGCATTTGCAGTGATTGAAGACGCAACGCTACGCGAAAAATTTCACGCCGCGATGACGCATTTGGTGCCGGATATCAATGCCTTTGGCTACACCGCGATGCTCGCCGCACTGACTGAATGCGAGCCATGGCGACAAGAATTACTGGCTTATTTGCGCGTTAATCGTGATTGCGTTATTGCGACGATGCAACGCTTAAAGATTGCAGTAACACGTGTTGAGGCGACCTATTTGGCGTGGCTGGATTGCCGACATATTCCCGATGCACACCGGTTTTTTGAACAGCACGGCGTGGGTCTATCGAACGGTGCGCCGTTTGGTGCGGCGGGATTTTTGCGACTGAATTTTGCTTGTCCGCGCAGCGTGTTAAATGAAGCACTCTTGCGCATGGAGCAATCTCTCGCGCCGATTTAACGGCGTGTTACCAGCACCAACTGATGGAATTGAAATGCTAATCCACCCACAATTTGACCCCATCGCCATTCAACTCGGCCCACTCGCCATACGCTGGTACGGCTTGATGTATTTGGCCGCCTTCCTGAGTTTTCTGTGGCTGGGCAAGCGTCGCGCACAAGCGCAATCTTGGCATGGGATTACTGTGCCGGATGTCGATGACATGCTGTTCTACGGCGTGCTGGGGGTGATTCTCGGTGGGCGCCTCGGCGAGGTGATTTTCTATCAGCCGGAATATTTCCTCGCGCATCCAAGTGAAATTCTCGCCGTGTGGAAAGGTGGCATGAGCTTTCACGGTGGTTTTTTAGGTGTGCTGTTCGCGATGGCACTGTGGGCAAAAAAACACGGCAAGACGTTTTTCCAAGTCACCGATTTCATCGCACCACTAGTACCCTTGGGTTTGATGACTGGCCGTATCGGCAACTTCATCAACGGCGAACTGTGGGGTCGGGTTGCCGATGCTTCATTGCCGTGGGCGATGGTTTTTCCATACGTTGACGCGCAACCGCGTCACCCCTCGCCACTGTATCAGGCGCTCGGCGAAGGTTTGTTGCTGTTCATTATCCTGTGGTGGTTTTCCAGCACCAATCGAAAATCCGGCACACACGGCGCGGTGTCGGGAATGTTCCTCGTCGGCTACGGCAGCCTGCGTTTCATCGCCGAATATTTCCGCGAACCCGATCACGGAATTTTCGGTATTTCGTATGTCGTCAGCATGGGGCAATGGCTGAGCTTGCCGATGGTGTTGGTAGGAATTTATTTGCTCTTGCGGCGAACACCCGTTGACGCCTGAATCAACGCGCTCAGCGAAACACCACCGTCTTATTCCCATGCAGTAACACGCGATCTTCGAGGTGATAGCGCAAGCCGCGCGCAAGCACGGTTTTTTCTATATCTTTGCCATAGCGTACGATATCTTCGACCGCGTCCGAGTGGTCAATGCGAATCACATCTTGTTCAATGATTGGGCCTTCGTCGAGCGCTTCGGTGACGTAATGGCAGGTGGCGCCGATGAGTTTGACGCCACGTGTGTAGGCCTGATGGTATGGTTTGGCACCGACGAAGCTGGGCAAAAATGAATGGTGGATGTTGATGATGCGTCCCGGATAGGTCGCGCAAAAATCTGCTGGAAGAATTTGCATATAGCGCGCCAAAACAATTGTGTCTGCCTTGCCGACATCAACAATTTTCCGGATTTCATCGAATGCGGTTTGCTTGTCAGCGGCCAATACCGGCACATGATGGAAGGGTATGCCGTGCCATTCGACCACACCTTGAAAGTTGAGATGATTTGAAATCACCGCGACGATGTCGCTGTTCAATTCGTTCGATTGCCAACGCGCCAGCAAATCATATAGACAATGTTCTTGTTGACTGACCATCACCACCACGCGCTTTTTTTCCGCCGAATCGGTGATGCGCCAATCCATTTTCAGTTCGGCGGCGAGTGGCGCAAAGCGCTGACGAAATTCATCAACACCAAACGCTAGCGAATCGGCACGCACTTCGATGCGCATGAAATAACGCTGATCAATATCATCTGCGTGAAAGCTCGATTCAAGCAGCCAACCTTGGTGTTCAGCGATGAAGGCGGTGACGCGACTGATGATGCCGACTTGATCGGGACAAGAGGCGACCAGCGTGTAAAAGCGCGCCTTGTGCATCAGATGCGTTTTGATGCTTTGTCAATTTCGGCACGCATTTCGGTGTAGCTTAACGCGATGGGGAACTGTGGAAATTCGGCAATCACGTTTTGTGGCGGATGAAACAAAATTCCCGCATGCGCTTCACTCAACATCGCGGTGTCGTTGTAAGAATCACCCGCTGCGATGACTTTGTAGTTGAGTTCTTTGAAGCGCTGCACGGCTTCCTTCTTTTGGTTGGGCATGCGCAAGTGGTAGTCGACCACGAAGCCCGCAGCATCTGTTTCCAGCTTATGACAAAACAATGTCGGCATGCCCAAGTGCGCCATCAAAGGCATGGCGAATTCGTAATACGTATCCGACAAAATAATGACCTGGAAATCGCATCGTAATTCATCCAAAAATTCACTCGCGCCGGGCATCGGACGCATGTCGCCAATCACGGCTTGAATATCGGGCAGACCGAGTTTGTGCTGGCGCAAAAGATTCAAACGGAATTTCATCAAGCTGTCGTAATTCGGCTCATCACGGGTAGTACGACGTAGCTCTGGAATTCCCGTGCGTTCGGAAAACTCTATCCAGATTTCGGGAACCAGGACACCTTCAAGATCAAGACAAACTAGTTGCACGAGCGTTCTCCAGTTTCGGCTATGGTACGGCGGCAAGGTTTAGCGCCACGACCAAATTTTACTGGTGTCGTGCCGGTCGGTGGGCCTAGGAACG
>JANYAW010000340.1 GCA_025361105.1 Rhodocyclaceae bacterium
CGATTGATTTTGATACCGGTTTTTTGGGTGAAGTTGTTATACAAAGCTTCGTCAGTTTGATAGTGACGTGCCGAATAAAGATTGAGCACTTTTTCTTGTGCGCGGATTGGCGTGGCAAGCAAGCTTATGGAGGCGACGACTGCGGAAATAAGGGCGAATCTGGCGTTGGTTTTCATGAATATCCTTGTCCCAATGAGTGAGAAAAGCAGAAATCAATACGAGCGGTTTTCCAATTGTATTGAGAACTATTCGCATTTGCAAGTGAATTGAGCAAGCGCGAGGCCGAGGCAGAATTAATGAAAGGAGATGATGGCAATGAATCAGCTAGCGACCCAGCTATCGTGACGTGGGACGACGAGCAGCGCGCCTTAAGGTGTGCTTTGAGACGTAACCCGCCGTGCGCCGTTGAAGCGCTTTTTCCAGTATTTATCGCGCATGTCGTCGACGCGAATTTCGGCACCGGTGCGCGGTGCGTGCACAAACTGATCGTGACCAAGATAAATACCGACATGAGAAAACGTCCGTCGCATAGTATTGAAAAACACCAAATCGCCAGGTTTGAGTTCTTCACGCAGCACCTTTTCGCCGGATTTGCTCTGCTCTTTCGCACTGCGCGGCAAAATGAGGCCGATGCCCTGAGCGAACACATGGGTGACAAATCCCGAGCAATCAAATCCAGTTTCCGGTTTGCTACCACCACGCCGATAGGGAATGCCCAAAAGTTCGACGGCTTGATCAAGCGTGTCCTGGATTGACGAGCTAGCGCGTTCGACGAAGCTCTTGGTTTCCACCGCAGGCGGTGCTTCCACCGCTTCTTCGGCGCGAGCAAGCGGCAGCCATAGCAAACCCAACAACGCACCGGCTGCGGCAAGAATTCTCAATGGAAGCAATGGGTTAAATGGCATAACACACCACTTTAACGGCCAATCGGCTTTGTGTAAACTAGTTTTAATCGGGCACCGGTATCGACATGCGCCGGGTACTGTCGCTTCCTATAATTAAACACGCCAGCTGTTGCTGACGATACGCCGTCATACTGTCGGCTGGAGCTATCACTGATTATTTTGATTAGAAAAGGAAGTCCCATGAGTTTTCGCGCACTGTTAATTTCACAAGTTGAAGGCAAAGTGACCAGCGGCTTGACGGCGATGGAAGATAGCCAGCTTGATGTCGGCGAAGTCACTATCGCCGTGTCGCACTCGTCTATCAATTACAAAGACGCATTGGCAGCGACTGGTGCCGGGCGGATTATTCGACGCTTTCCATGTATCGGTGGAATCGATTTGGCGGGTACGGTTGTCGCGAGTAGCGATGCGCGATTTTCGGTCGGTGATGAAGTGTTGGCGACCAGCTATGACATCGGCGTTGCCCATCACGGCGGCTATGCACAACGCGCGCGTATCCCTGCCGATTGGGTGGTCAAACTGCCCGCTGGATTGTCTTGCGCCGAAGCCATGGCGCTCGGCACGGCGGGCTTCACGGCGGCGCTCGCGGTGGTGCGGATGGAACACAACGGACTCACACCGGCCAGCGGAAAAGTCATTGTCTCCGGCGCGACGGGCGGTGTGGGGAGTATCGCGATTTCTATTCTCGCCGGTCTCGGCTATTCCGTCGTCGCACTCACCGGCAAGATTGAGGAAACGGAGTTTCTCAAATCCATCGGCGCGCAAGAAGTCATGCTGCGGCAATCGTTGGATCTGGCCAAAATCAAACCGCTGGGCAGCGAAACCTGGGCGGGCGCGGTGGACAATCTGGGCGGTGACGTGTTGAGTTGGATGGCCAGCACGATGAAAGTCGGTGGCACCTTGGCCAGCATTGGACTGGCCGCCAGCCACAGCTTGAACACCACGGTGATGCCCTTCATTTTGCGCGGCGTGAGCTTGCTCGGAATTGATTCGGTGAATTGCCCGATGGCACAACGTAGCGAGGTCTGGCGGCGATTGGGTAGCGATATGAAGCCACAGAGTTTGGCAGCCATGACGCGACACATTTCTTTCGACGAACTTCCCAACGCCTTCGCCGCCTATGTCGAAGGCAAAGCGCGTGGGCGGGTGGTGGTGGATATTGCCCGATAAGCTTAGCGTCAGTTTGTTCGGCCATAGTGAGCAAAACTTATAGGAGCAGCGCCATGGCAGAAAAATATGCGGACTTTCATCAACGCTCAATAAACGAACCTGACGCTTTCTGGCGCGAGGAAGCCAAGCTTATCGATTGGAAAGTTGAACCGACGAAGATTTGTGATTACTCGCGTCCGCCGTTCGCCAAATGGTTCAGTGGCGGCGTGACCAATTTGTGCCACAACGCTGTCGACCGACATGCCGCTGTACGCCCCAATGACAAGGCGCTGATTTTCATTTCGACTGAAACTAATGTCGAAAAAATCTATTCTTTCGCTGAACTTAAATCTGAAGTCATGCGGATGGCCGCCGTGATGAAATCGCTGGGTGTTGGTCGCGGTGATCGCGTCCTGATTTACATGCCGATGATTGCCGAAGCGACTTTTGCGATGTTGGCTTGCGCACGTATCGGTGCGATTCATTCAGTCGTTTTTGGCGGTTTTGCTTCGGGTTCATTGGCAACTCGAATTGACGATGCCAAGCCGCGTTTAATCGTGTCTTCGGATGCCGGAATGCGTGGCGGAAAATCGGTGCCTTACAAGGCACTGCTGGATGAAGCTTGCCGCTTGAGCGAATTTCCGCCCGCCAAAATTTTGATCGTCAATCGCGGCATTGAAGCTTGCCCCTACGTGGGAGGACGCGACGTCGATTACACCGCGCTACGCGAACAGTATATCGATGCAGATTTGGCGTGTGAGTGGATGGAATCTTCCGAGCCGTCGTATATCTTGTATACCTCGGGTACCACCGGCAAGCCAAAAGGTGTGCAGCGTGACACTGGCGGACACGCGGTGGCGCTGGCCGCATCGATGAAATATATCTTCACCGGATTTGCCGGCGAGACGATGTTTGCCACTTCCGACATCGGGTGGGTGGTCGGCCACAGCTACATTATTTATGCACCGCTGATCGCGGGCATGGCTACCATCATGTACGAAGGTTTGCCGATTCGCCCCGACGCAGGGGTGTGGTGGGAGATCGTCGAGCGGCATAAAGTCAATGTGATGTTTTCATCGCCCACGGCGATTCGCGTGTTGAAAAAGCAGGATCAATCTTTTCTTACCAAATACGATTTGTCGTCGCTCAAACATTTATTTTTGGCCGGCGAGCCACTCGATCAACCGACCCATGAATGGATTGCCGACGCGCTCAAATTGCCGGTGATTGATCATTATTGGCAAACCGAAACCGGCTGGCCGATGCTGTCGACGGTGCGCGGTGTGGAAGATACGAAAATCAAATTCGGTACTCCCTCGTTTCCAGTGTACGGTTTCAATCTGAAAATTTTCCGCGAAGATGGCAGCGAATGCGATGCCAATGAAAAGGGCATTGTTGGTGTCATTCCACCCTTGCCGCCAGGTTGTTTGTCGACGATCTGGGGTGATGATGAGCGTTTCGTCAAAACCTATTTCAGCCTGTTCCGCGAGCCTTTGGTGTATTCCTCATTCGATTGGGGCATCAAGGACGAAGAGGGCTATCACTACATTCTCGGTCGCACCGACGACGTGATCAATGTCGCCGGACATCGCCTCGGCACTCGTGAAATCGAAGAGGCGATTCAAGGTCATAGCGCGATTGCCGAGGTCGCAGTGGTCGGTGTGGCAGATGCACTCAAAGGCCAGGAGCCGGTCGCGTTCGCCGTGGTCAAGGATGGCGCGCGCGTTGCGACAGCGGAGCTGCGTGCGGCGCTTGAGGTCGAAGTGAAAAAGACTGTCGACAATCTGCTCGGCGCGATTGCTCGACCCAAGCGCGTGTTTTTTGTTCCCGGTTTGCCCAAGACTCGCTCAGGGAAAATGTTGCGGCGGTCTATCCAAGCACTCGCCGAAGGCCGCGATGCTGGCGATTTGACGACCTTGGATGACCCGGCTATGCTGGAACAAATCAAGATTGCGCTGGCGCAGTAAGCTTGACTCGATTGCCAGATTCAAGCGCAGGAACGAATGGAACAGAGGGTCGAAATTCCGTCATTCCAACGTAGGCCGGAATCCGGGAATCGGGTAAAAACCGGTCATTGTGGTAATGCTGGACTCCGGCCTTTGCCGCACCGAAGCGAATCGAGACGTGAATCGGGAGGTGCATCGTGGTTGTTATCAATGGGCATCGTACGACGGCAATTGTTATCCGTAACAGCGCTGGCAAAGTGACTTTGGTGCCGATGAAAGGTGGTCGCTTGACCGCGCGCACCATGGGCTTCAGCGAATTTCGTCAGGAGTGGCAAGAAGCCGGTTACGCGCTCTCCACAGCACTTACCACGTTTTTGGCACATGTCATGAAATGGGGCGCATCGCTGGAAGTGAGTCGCGGACTGGAAAAACTCGCGGCGCGGGATCGCTTTGTGGTTGCCAGTTTATTTTGACAGATTGATGGTTTCCACGCTGATAAGGAGTTGATCATGGACGAAGCCGGATCACGTAAACCAAAATCCGCTGCACCAAAGAAAATGCGGACTGCGCGCAAGACGAGCAAAATAAAAAAATCAAGCCGAAGTTCAACCAAGCCGAGCGCTGCATCGTCGGGGACGACAGCCAATTTAGGGGAAGGGCTGGGCGCGACAATCATGCGCCGCGCATCACAAATGAAATCGGTGGCCGATCAAGTCATGGGCTGGGCAGGTACTGCGGCCGAGATGGCGGTTGGCGCGGCCAAACCGCTGATAAATGATCCGGCATCACGCAAAGCCGTTGAAGCGGCGGGCAGTTTCTTACGTGACGCGAGAGAGACCGCCGGTCTGAGTGCCGCCGAACTCGCGCAGGCGGTGAAGCTCGACGATTTGAATATTTTGGCGATGGCCGAAAGCGGCAAGATCGCGCTGCCGTTTGAAGTTATTTTGCGCATCGCTTCGTTGCTGTCGCGCAATGATCCTTTGCCTTTCGCGATGAATCTGACCCGTGGTTTTGCGCCTGGTGTTTGGGCAGCATTTGAACAAATTGGCTTAGGACGCCTGGTCGTACATGCCGGTCGCGAACACGAGTTCATCAATATTTATCGTTCGCGTGATGCCGTGCGTGAACTGTCGGATGCTGAATTCGCTCACCTTATCAACTTCGTTTCGTCGGCCGTCGATATGACGGTCGGACTGGTCGATGAACTTAGAGGCGACGACACTGAAGCATAAGTACGTCGTTGGCACACAAAAACAAAAACCGCCAGAAGGCGGTTTCCTTTTCTTTCCCAACAAACCTGTTTGGAAGGTAATGTTGGTAGGCGCGATTGGACTCGAACCAACGACCCCCACCATGTCAAGGTGGTGCTCTAACCAGCTGAGCTACGCGCCTACAAAACGAGGGCGAATTTTACAGCAAAGTACCTAGCCACGACGCATTGCGTCGAAGAATTCGCCGTTATTTTTGGTCGCCTTGACCTTGTCCAGCAAGAACTCCATGGCTTCCATGTCGTCCATGTTGTAGAGCAGCTTGCGCAATATCCACATTTTTTGCAGTACATCGGGTTTGAGCAGCAACTCTTCGCGACGTGTACCGGAGCGATTCACATTGATGGCAGGGTAGACGCGCTTTTCAGCCATCTTGCGATCAAGGTGGATTTCCATATTGCCGGTGCCCTTGAACTCCTCGTAAATCACGTCGTCCATGCGCGAGCCGGTCTCTATCAATGCTGTTGCAATGATGGTCAGCGAACCGCCTTCTTCGACATTACGTGCCGCGCCGAAGAAGCGTTTAGGTTTTTGCAGGGCGTTGGCATCCACACCACCGGTGAGCACCTTTCCCGACGCTGGTTGTACGGTGTTGTAAGCACGAGCCAGACGGGTAATCGAGTCAAGCAAAATGACCACGTCTTGTTTATGTTCTACCAGGCGCTTGGCTTTCTCAATCACCATTTCGGCAACTTGAACGTGACGGGTTGCCGGTTCGTCAAAGGTCGAAGCGACTACTTCACCTTTGACGGTGCGCAGCATTTCGGTGACTTCTTCGGGGCGTTCGTCGATCAGCAGAACAATGAGTTTGACATCGGGATGATTAGCGGCGATGGCGTGGGCGATGTGTTGCATCATCACCGTCTTGCCGCTCTTGGGGCTGGCAACAAGCAGACCGCGTTGGCCTTTTCCTATCGGCGCAATCATGTCGATCACGCGGCTAGTGGTGTTTTCCTCAACGCGAATTTCGCGCTCAAGCAGCATGTGCTTTTCAGGGTGCAGCGGAGTCAGATTTTCAAACAGAATTTTGTGTTTGCTGGCCTCGGGTGCCTGGCCGTTAACGCGATCAACCTTGACCAGCGCAAAGTAACGTTCACCTTCTTTCGGCGTGCGAATTTCGCCTTCTATGGTGTCGCCAGTGTGCAGGTTGAAGCGGCGAATTTGACTGGGGCTGATATATACGTCGTCCGTGTTGGCGAGATAAGAGGTCTCTGGCGAGCGCAAAAAACCATAGCCATCGGGGAGGACTTCAAGCACGCCATCGCCGAAGATTGTCTCGCCTTTTTTGGCTTGATTCTTGAGCAGCGCAAAGATGAGTTCTTGTTTGCGCAGGCGGTTCGCGCCGTCAATTTGATCGGCAGCCGCCATCTCCAGCAGTTGGCTGACATGATGGGCTTTGAGCTCTGATAAGTGCATGGGGATGTACGCGTTCTGCGAATCAGCGATTCGCGAGATGGAGGGAAGTGCTTTGGGGGAGGTGAATCTAGCAGCGCGCTGCAACGTGCGTTTTTTCTGCTGCGATGCTGCGAGAGTCTCGGTGCGCAGTTTATGCAGCGCGCCGAGACATCATTCTATCGGCTTAGATATTACTGTCAATGAAGGAAGTTAATTGGGATTTGGAAACCGCGCCAACTTTTTGCGCTTCGAGGTTTCCGCCTTTGAATAACAACAGCGTGGGAATTCCACGAATACCAAATTCGCCGGGTGTCTTTGGATTATCGTCAATATTGATTTTGACGATTTTCAGTTTGCCCGCGTAGGTGACGGCAACGTCTTCTAAAATAGGGGCGATCATTTTGCAAGGACCACACCACTCTGCCCAGAAGTCGACTAGCGTGGGCGTTGCGGAGCCCAGTACTTCGTTTTTGAAACTGTCGTCGGTGACGTGCAAAATATGTTCGCTCATGAATTCCTCGTTGTTGGATGCGATGCCAGAAAAAACTTTGGGTATAGGCGCAGCGGACACGCCGAAGATGTAATGCAGTTTGTGCCGTAGGCTGCATGTTTGTGGAACAATGCTAGCAAAATTTGCCGAACAACGGAACTACAGCGGAACTACAACGAAACTGGGCGGCGCGTTATTTTGAGTCGTAAAGCAAATAAAAGGAAAGTAAAAAAATGACCTACGTTGTGACTGAGTCATGTATCAAATGCAAATATACCGATTGTGTGGATGTTTGCCCGGTCGATTGTTTTCATGAGGGACCGAATTTTCTAGTCATCGATCCGGATGAATGTATCGACTGCACGCTCTGTGTGGCCGAGTGTCCGGCCGAAGCGATTTTTGCCGAAGACGATGTGCCGGCGAGTCAGGCGCAGTTTACCTCGCTGAATGCGGAACTGGCGAAAATCTGGCCGGTGATCGTCGAGCGCAAAGATCCGCCTGCTGATGCCGATGATTGGCTCAAAACGCCAGGGAAGTTAAGTGAGCTTAAGCGATAGCAACAGCAGTCACTGCACGCCACTTGGTGCTGGTGATACGCCGTCAAGGACAGGTTTTGGTGACACGCTGAAGATAGGAGGCCATCCATGAAAGTCAGGGAAATTCTTGAAATCAAAGGCGCGGTGCTCTATACCATTGCGCCTGACAAGCCGTTGTCTGAAGCGGTTGAGTTCATGACCAGCCATGACGTGGGTTCGCTGGTGTGTTTTTCCGGCGGCCAAATGGTCGGTATGTTGACCTTCCGCGAGGTCTTGCTGGCAGTGCAAAAACACGGTGCCAATTGGCAAAACGTGCTGATTGATTCGGCAATGGTTCGCGATCCGGGTATTGCCGCGCCTGAGATGGAAATGGACGCCTTGCGCCGCTTGATGATAGAAAATCATCAACGCTATTTGCCTGTGATGGACGGAAAAATGTTGATGGGCGTGG